>NZ_JAGDWY010000072.1 GCF_023256235.1 Desulfurella sp. | reverse complement strand
AGAAATAAGACAGCATGATGTTGTTACAGACGGCTTGCCTTTAGTCCCACGCTAGCAGGATGTAAAGCTTGTCTACCTTGACCCTCCTTATTGGAAACAAGCAGAGGGCAAATACAGCAATGATCCTACAGATTTGGCAAACATGGATTTAGATGCATTTCATAAAACGCTTATTGACTTGATTAACAGTTTTGCATCAAAATTACCGCAAGGTGCGGTTATTGCAATGCTTATGCAGCCTACACAGTGGAATGCACCAGATAAGAAATTTTACAGACCACGTAATAAAAATAACCAATGGTGTAAACTGTAAGCTTGAAAATCGAGTTTTATGTCCTTCTCCAGCAAGCCAATACACTTCGGAGATTATAGAATACGCCAAAGCCAATAAAATGTTTTTGATTCTTACGCGTGAATTAGTAATTTGAAGAGTGTAGTCTACAAAGGCAAAAAATCACTGACAGTTTTTAAATAAAGATGTTTTTGTTGCGATTTTTAATTGCAATACACAATAAAGTTTTTTTCTTTTACTATATCCAACAAGTTGTAAGTTGCATGGTATTTTGGGTATCCAGTAGCTTATTTGATTATTTTTATTTGCAGGCTTTTATTTAGAGCAGTCTTTGCCAAAAGCATTGCCTGTGGGTTTTTGCTGTAGCTATAGCTTATACCCCATGTGCCCGTTTTGCTTGGTATATTGATTCTAACATAGTTGGAGACGTTTTCATTAAGCTCCTCTGTAGCGCACTCTAAATCTTCATACAATGCCAAAAATTGCGGATCTTGGACTTTCTTTTTAAAATGCAAAAGGTCTACTAGGAACTTAGAGTCAGTGCAAAATGCTATTGTTTCTGCAGTAATGCTTAGCTTTGAAGTAAGTTCTACAGCTTTAATGAATGCTTTGTATTTAGCAATAATATTTAGCTTTTTCTTATCAAAATTACTTGGGTTAATGCTGATGATTTCTGAGTGTTTATGAAATAGATTAGAATCTACTTCTACAATCATCCCAAAGCCTATTTTAGCGTTTTTGTAGATGGCGCTTGTGTAAATATCAGCTTTTTTGTATGGCAAAGTATTTTCTTGAACTCCTCTGTCTTTGAAAAAGTTCATTAAATTGTCAAAAAAGTCTTTTTCATTGCTTTCAAATAGCTTTTGAAGGTCTTGTGATTGTTTAAAAGTCTTAAAATCAATGACATTGTCTTTTTTTGTGAATTCTGCCATTAAAACCTCCTAAAAAGTATAATACTGGTGCAAGCTATGATTATCAAGTGCAATGTAGAATTTCTTTTGTGGCATGTGTTTAATAATTACAAACAAACAAATAAATAAAAAACAAACAAAAGATATATAAACAAACAACGAACTTATCAAAATAAACCAAAAAAACAAAAATATAAATTCGGTTTTTTCTTTATTTTTTATTGCTTTTATTTATTGATATTTTTGCGCAACGAATTAAAATTACAATTCTTGGAGATCTTCTTTGAAAGTCCAAATTGCTGGAGCAAAAAGTATTAATGATGCTATAAAGGCTTGTTTGGCTGATGGTTTAACACCAGAAAATGTCTTGGGAAGCTATAAAAACGGTAAAGCCCTATGCAGTTGATGTAAACACAGGTGTTAAGATAGATGGTTTATTTTCATACTCAAGACTGTCTCATATATAATATATATAAAGAATCTGGCTGGGACACAGAGGGTGGCTCAAGGACAAAAAGCCTGAAAATTTGCTTTTTTAGTGCCCAGCCTTGTTAGCTATTCTGGATAGTCAGATGAGCTTTAAAGCTCGTATTTTGCATGTATAGGAGGTTAACATGTATGTAGGGTTGGATATCTCTAAAGAAGAGATTTATGTAGGAACCAATGTTAACAAAAAGACCTTTAAGGTAGAAAACAACGAAAAAGGCTTTAAAAAGCTTCTTGAGTTTGTTAGATCCCTGGAATCTTTAGAAGCTGTTGTCTCAGAATCATCTGGCGGGTATGAAAAGGCTGTTTGCTATTTTCTGGCAGAAAACAATATACCATTTGCGGTTGTAAATCCGAAAAATGTAAGAAGGTATGCAGATGCAATGGGTATACTGGCTAAAAGCGACAGTATTGAGATTTGCGTAATTGCCTGTTTTGCTAGTACTATTAAGCCAAAGCCAACAAATCTCATAGACAAAGACATAGTAGAGCTTAAAGAGCTCTTAAGAAGAAGAGAGCAGATTATAGGTCATATTGGCTTTAGAAAAGAACAGGCTTTCTTTAGCAGATGCAAAGATTAAAAGCAGCATAGCAAGGGTTATTGCTTTTTTAGAAAAAGAACTTAAAGTTATAGAATACGATATAAACAGCCTTTTAAAAAAAGAGATGACTTAAGTAAAAAGATTAAAATCATTGAAAGTATACCAGGGGTAGGCCGAGTCTTGTCTTCCACAATAATGGGGTTCTTGCCAGAGATTAAAGATATCTCTAAGAAACAAGCCTTTAGTTTAATTGGTATAGCTCCATTTAGCAAAGAAAGCGGCAAAGTCAAGAAAAAAGGCAAAATAACAGGAGGAAGATTTCAGGTTAGGAAAGCTTTGTACATGGCTAATATAAGTGCCATAAAATCTAATAAGCAAATAAAAGAATTTTATTTGAAACTTAAATCAAAGGATAAGCCAGGCAGAGTATGCATCGTTGCCTGCATGAATAAACTTATGAGAATCATTCATGCTTGTTTAAGAAACAATACTTTCTGGGAGGAAGACTATGTGACAAAGCAAAGCGTTGCGTAAAAAAATATAAAAAAGACTTGACAAGATTATAGTCTACAAATTTGTTGGCCCTGCTGGCTCAATTTTAGTTGACTTTTTACACCCTTTATTATACGAATCACTATGTAAATCGCAACGCAATAAATTTCACATTTGTTTTGATAATAATAATAACCAAAAAATTTTTTCAAGAAAAAAATTTATGAACGAAAATAATACCTTAGCTTTTATGCATGGACATGTAGGGATTAAGCCACAACAGGCTATTGGTGAAATGGGGTTTAACAGTCATTATAGAGAAGCACAAAAACAAAGATTTCAAGGATTAATTCCAAATAATTCGGTTAATAGGATATCTTCTAAAAATGAAGGTTCAAAAGGATGGCATTATAACACTTATCTTATAACCGGTTTAGATAAAATGGTTGCATTTTCAGTAAATCCATTTGCATCCTATATTCATAAATTTGCAGTTGATGTAAGTAAAGCAGAGTTTATTGTTATAGTTGGAGCTTCGCTAAATGACTATCATCTAAATTCTTTTCTAGTAAATTCTGTTGGTATCACTGGTAGTAAAATTATTTTTGTTACTAAAAGCACAGAAGAGAACTTAGAGATATTAGAATCATCATATAAAAAGGGTAATGAGGAAAATAAAAATAAAAATAAAAATAAAAATGAAAATGAAAATGAAAATATATTCGTAAATCTTGTGGCAATGACGAGAGATGGAATACCCTTGGGGAAGAGAGAAGAACCAATAGAAGGGAATTCAGAAAAATTAAAAGAGGAGGGGTTTGCCAGACTGTCCGATAATATAGCAGTTTTTACTAAAGGAACAGAAGAGTTTTATAAAATTAATTGCAAAAAGTTTAACGACTTTTTTGTGTAAACTTATTTAGCTATGTTTTTATTGGCAAAATAAATTTAACTAAGATATAAAATATTCAGTTAGCTGGTTTAGAATAATGATTAACTAAATCAGAGAATTGAATTGGAATTTCTGGTTCAACTGATAGCTTTCTGTTAATTTTTTCAAATAACTTTTCCATTAGTTTGTATTTTTTTTATCTTTAAAACTATTCTTGCTTATTGCTAGTTTAATGTGTTCTATGTTTTTTGTTGTAAATAAACTATCAACTCTTTCAAAATCTTTCTTATTAGGATTTACGAAAAATACTTTTTGTAATGATATGTTATCCTTTAACCCAACGGCAAGTAAATATTTAAATTCTGCATCACTAACTGGATAAGAATATCCAATTATAATTATGCGTGTAGCTGTTTTTAAATAATTGATTGCGTTTTCTCATAATTTTTGAGATTGACCTACTTTTTTAAATGTAGGAGGTATAATGATTCTTTCTTTATCATTAGGATCACTTTTTTGTTTTATTTTTATTTTATTACCGTCTTTTATCCAATCAATTGACCCATGCAATTTGATAATTGGTATTATATTTGAATCTTTATTCATTATATCTGAATCTGTAGTATAATCCTTGTCTCGTTTTAAATTTAATCTGTCTTCTAATGTTTTTTCTAACAAATTGTCATAATTAAATGTGATAAATGTATTTTTTGTAGAAGTTTGACTTTCTTCTTTTAGTTTCAATAAGCTTGCGATTAAAAAATCATAAAATAAAGTTTTACATAGTGAAATTTCAAGACTATCGTGATCGATAGTTGCCTTTGGAAACATATTTTCAAGAAATTTTTTTTTGAGAAAGTATATCTATATCGTTTGTTTTTTTTATAGAAATAATATTAGATTCTTCATTTGAAAAATATTTTTCAAGCAAATGCTTTAATGTAATTGAAATTGCTAAAGTAATAGAATTATTATATTTTTTTATATAATGAGTATCAGCGTGAATTATACTCAAGAGATCCTCTATGTTATCCAAATCTACTTGAATAAAATATCCGCAGGATGATAATTCTTTGCGAAATTTTAATATTTGATGGAGTGCCTTTGAATAGTTTGGCAAAGGATTACCATCGTTAATTAATATTTGCAGAACTTCTCCGCCGCTTTAGAAAAACCTGCACCTAAAATGTAAACGTTATGGTCAATTTCAAAATCATGTCCTTTTTCTGAATCAGATTCCATTTCTAATTCCTCCCTTCTTGTCAAGTCTAATATAAAACAAAAAATACGCTTTTGCAAATTTCACAAACACAGTATTTTCAAGAAAAGCCAGTCAGATTATTTTTATTTCTAATACTTATGTAGTTAGTTTTGATAATGAAAAAAATCTTCTATAATATTTCCCATCTTAATTGATATAAAATGTTTTAGTATAATTATATGTTTTTTCTTTCTTTTTGATTAGAGCTTGATTTTTTTAATTTATGCGCTATTATTTCTTTAGGATCTTACGATTCTGGACAATTGTGTTACTTTGCCTATGAGGATTAAGGCCAGTTTTTACGGTTGGTTTTTTATTAATTCAAACTTAGAATTATCGATAGACATTTGTTCCAATATAAAAATGCAGTACTTTTACAATACTACTTTTTTGCTTTTACCGCAACGAACTGTGCCACATATTTTGGCCTCCTTCCCTTGCTGAAGCAAGAGGATTCCGTGAGGACAGATTAAATTGTGTCATATAAAACTTTACTCAAAACG
>NZ_JAGDWY010000071.1:10100-14341 GCF_023256235.1 Desulfurella sp. | reverse complement strand
AATGTTAACCTTAAAATTAAAATAAATAAAGAGGAATAATAATGAGAAAAAAGTTTATTATTATTGACTTTTTTTTAAAACATATTTCTATGTTTTTTGCATATTTTACTTTACTTGTTATTGCGGGTTTATTTTTAGTCCTTTATATAAATTCAAAGGATGCGATAAGCCACTTTGGTTTTTTTAGCTTTATAACAAGCAACATATGGTCTCCAGCTTTTGATAAATTTGGAGGTTTGATTGCGCTTGTTGGCACATTTCTAACAACAGTTATTTCGGCTATTATTGCTATACCTATAGCGCTTGGTATAGCAATTTTTTTGGTTGAAATTTGTCCGAATTTTTTAAAAACTCCGATCGGTATTGCAATAGAATTGCTTGCAGCTATTCCTAGTGTAATTTATGGTTTTTGGGGTCTATTTTATTTAGGTCCATTGATTGAAAAATATGTACAGCCGTTATTTAATTCTACACTTGCAAAACTGCCTGTTATTGGCCAATATTTTTATGGTTATTCTTCGAGTGTAAGTCTATTTACGGCCAGCGTTGTGCTTGCAATAATGATTATACCATTTACTGCAGCATTGGCTAGAGATGCGCTAAAGATAACGCCAGATTTACTTAAAGAATCTGCATATGCGCTTGGTGCAACAAAGTGGGAAACTATCTCAAAGGTTATGTTTAGATATTCAAAAAGTGCTATTATTGGTGCTGTGCTTATAAGTTTAGGAAGGGCAATAGGTGAAACTATGGCTGTAACATTTGTTATTGGAAATCAGGACAGCCTTCCTACATCATTAATGTCTGCAACCACTACAGTTACTGCAACAATTGCAAATGAGTTTACAGAAGCAAGTTCTCATTTATATTTATCCTCAATGTATTTATTGGCTTTCATTTTATTTTTGCTGAGTTTTCTTTTGATTATTGGATCAAAAATGTTTTTTTTGAGAAAAACGGGGAATTAAAATGAGAAAACGCAAAATAAAAAATTATATTGGATTATCTATTTCTACAATTAGTGCATTTATTGGATTATTTTTTTTGTTCTGGATAATTGTCAGTTTAATTGAAAAGGGCTTTCATTATATTAACTGGTCTGTGTTTACACAAAATGCTGTATCACCTGGAGATGAAGGTGGTGGTTTAAAGTTTGCTATTTTGGGCCAATTGGAAGTTGTAGGTTTAGCATCACTGCTTGGTATACCAACTGGCATACTTGGTGGTATATATTTGAGTGAATATGGCAAAGATAGTTTTTTATCTAATGTTATTAGGAATGTTTCTGATGCGATGACAAGTATTCCTTCCATAATAATAGGTATTTTTGTTTATGCTTTGGTCGTTGTGCCAATGGGTGGCTTTTCTGTTATTGCAGGTTCTATTGCGCTTGCTTTGCTTATGATACCAATTGTAATAAGCTCTATAGATAATATATTAAAGCTTGTGCCAAATGAGTTGAGAGAAGCAGCTTATGCACTTGGGGCACCAAAGTACATAGTAATTTTTAAAGTTGTAGCAAAAGAAGCTATTGTTGGTATAGTAAGTGTTATATTGCTTGCTATCTCGCGAATTTTAGGTGAGACGGCTCCGCTTTTGTTTACATCATTTAACAGTAATTTTGAAAGTTACAAACTAAACAAACCTATAGCAACTCTAACTGTAACAATGTATGATTACGCTATGGGACCATATGATAGCTGGCATCATTTAGCATGGGCTGCCGCAATAATTTTGACTTTTAGCGTTTTGTTATTTAATATTGCAAGTAGATTGTTTTCTTATTGGAGGTTTAGTCGTTGAAATATATTTGTAAAATCGATGGGAAACAAAAAATTGATGTAAGGAATTTTAATTTTTATTATGGCAACAAGATTGCTTTAAAAGATCTAAATTTTTGCGTGAAAGAAAACACGATTTTGGCACTCATTGGACCATCTGGATCCGGCAAAACTACGCTTGCAAGGTGTTTTAACCGCATGCATGATTTATATGCAAATAATCGATACGAAGGTGAAATTTTTATTGATGATACAAATATTTTGGATCCCAAAATAGATTTGATAGAGTTAAGAGATAGAGTTGGTATGGTTTTTCAAAAACCTACCGCTTTTCCTATGTCAATTTTCGAAAATATTGCATTTGGTTTAAAATTAAAAGGTATCAAAAATAAAACAGAATTAAAAGATAGAGTAGAAAAAGCTCTAAAAGATGCTGCTCTTTGGGATGAAGTAAAAGATAGACTTGATAAGCTTGCCACAAATTTATCCGGTGGTCAGCAGCAAAGATTGTGCATTGCACGTGCAATTGCAGTTAACCCTGAAGTTTTGGTGTTTGATGAATCTACCGCTTCACTTGATCCTATCTCAACATCAAAAATTGAAGATTTAATGGTTGAACTTTCGAAAAAGTTGACTATTATAGCAGTAACACATAATTTGCAACAAGCAGCTCGTGTATCTGAATATACACTTTTTTTAATGGATGGTGAAGTTATTGAGTACGATAAAACAAATATAATGTTTACAAACCCAAAAGATAAAAAAACACAAGACTACATCATGGGTAGGTTTGGATAGGAGCATATATGAGACTATTAGATGAAGATTTAAGACAATTGAGGGTAAAAATTTCAAATATGGCACAGGCAGCTACACGTATGTTTATTTACTCTATTGATTCATTGATAAATAAAGACCTTGAGTTGGCTCAAAAAGTAAAAGAACTTGATGATGAAGTCGATGCTTTGGATAATGATATAGATGAGTTTTGTGCAAACTTAATAGCCCTAAGGTGGCCTTTAGCTGAAGATCTAAGGATTGTTTTATCAGCTTTAAAAATCAATACATTTCTGGAGCGTATTGCTGATAATGCTACAAATATTGCTGAATGGGTAGAAAAAATTGATTTTGTAGATTTTAGAGTTGATACGAGTGAAATTTCCAATATGAAGGATAAGACTATTATTATGCTTGAAACAGCACTTGATTCCTTTTTTTCTAAAGATTATTCTAAAGCTATTTCTGTTATAAAAAGCGATGATTATGTTGATAAATGTGAGTTATCTATAATTAAAGAGATGGCACAAATGACAAATGAGCAAAATGCTTCAATTTTGACTATACCAATGATTTTTATAGCACGCGCTATAGAGCGCATTGCAGATGAAGCTACAAATATTGCTGAATTATCTCTTTATATAGCAACGGGTGAAATTTTTAAGCACAAACGCATCAAAGATTTGTAAGAAATGTTTAATATACTAATTGTAGAAGATGAAGAAACAATATCTCATTTAATTGAATTCAACTTAAACAAAGAAGGTTTCAAAACAGTTATTGCAGGTGATGCTAATTATGCAATGCTTCTTTTGAAGGATTTTATACCCAATGTTATAATATTGGATCTTATGCTTCCTGGTTTACAAGGGGAAGATTTTCTTAAATTATTAAAATCTAAAAATGAGTACAAAGATATTGCTGTAATTATTTTGAGTGCAAAATCGCAAGAAAGCATAATCACAAAATTGCTTGCAGACGGAGCAGATGATTATATTGTCAAGCCATTTTCTGTAAAAGTTTTAATAGCTAAGATAAAAGCATTATTAAGAAGAATTGAAAAGAAAGATAACAAACTGATATTTAACGGTATAGAACTTGATTTAAACACATTCAATGCGTATCTAGACAATAAAATTCTTGATTTAACAACCAAAGAATTCGAACTTTTGAGACTTTTTTTATCAAACCCCAATAAAATTTTTTCGCGAGAAGAATTATTTACAAAAGTTTGGGGTTACGATAGTCAAGTGCAAACCAGGACAGTTGATGTTCATATATCTTCTTTGCGTAAAAAATTAGGTACTAAAGCAGATATAATTAAATCAAAGCCAAAAGTAGGTTATGGCCTTATTTTATAAATTTTTATTTTTTTTTATTTTATTACTCAATTTTCTTATTAGTTTAGCTGTTTTTCATTTATTTCATCTATATTTTTTAAGCTTAATTTTATATATTATTTTAACAATTGTACTTATAGAAGGATTCAGTCATTTGATCCAGGAAAGCTTCCAAAACCATGGTAATGTTTTTTTTAGGGTTTTTCCTATTGTTAGCAAGATTATTGAAAGGCAATCTCAAAAAATCGATAAACTTAGTCTTCATAGATCTAATCTTTTGAAAGTTATAGAAAACATTAAACTTGGTGTTTTGCTTGTTGATAGCAAAAATACAGTTATATTG
>NZ_JAGDWY010000071.1:7596-10009 GCF_023256235.1 Desulfurella sp. | reverse complement strand
CAAATAGCTACATTTCTTTTATTTTCGGTTGCAATATAGAGCAGGGGCAATCTATAATTGATGGTTGGAAAAATTATAAAGTATTGACACTTTTTGATAAGTTTACAAAAGAAAATTTCCAAAAAATCGAGTTTGAACATAAAATCCTAAAATTTCATAAAATCTCGATAGAAAATGGCTATATAATAATAATTGAAGATATAACAAAGGAAGAATCTTATCAAGCGATGAAAATGAATTTTTTTTCTAATGCGTCACACGAGCTCAAAACCCCCATTACAAGTATTGTTGGTTATGCAGAAACATTGTTATTAAATAAAGATATAGATAAAAAAGATCAAAATAAATTTCTAAAATATATATATAAAAATGCACTTAATCTAAATGATTTAATAAACAATATTCTACAGTTAGCTGAAATAGAACATTTTAAGCAATCCAGCGATGTTTTAACAGATATAGATGTAGAAACTTTACTTTTGGAACTGAACATTAATCATTTATTGAATAGTAAAAATATTGAATTTATAAAAGAATGTTCAATTAAAACAATACATTTTAACGAGTATCACCTAAAAACGATATTGAATAATTTACTTGATAATGCATTTTTTTATACAAAAGAAGGTTATATAAAACTAAAATGTTATGAAGATGATAATTATTATGTTTTTGAAGTTAAAGATAGTGGTATAGGTATAGAAAAAAGCCAACAAGACAAGATATTTGAGCGATTTTATAAAATAAAAAGTAAAGGTAGCGGTCTTGGTCTTGCTATTGTAAAACATCTTGTATTACTCTATAATGGTTCAATTGAACTAGAAAGCACAGTTGGTGTTGGAAGTTTATTCAGACTAAAATTTCCTAAAAAAAATGAATAATTTTTGTAAAAAAACAATCTTGTGGTATAATGTGTATATGATTAATTTTGTTTTAAAACAGGGGTAATCTATGGATACTAAGTATATTTTTATAACAGGTGGCGTTGTTTCATCATTAGGTAAAGGTATATCGAGTTCTTCTTTAGGATTTTTATTAAAAAAAAGAGGATTTAATATTTCTATGCTTAAAATAGATCCGTATATAAATATTGATCCTGGTACGATGAATCCATATCAGCATGGTGAAGTATATGTTTTAGATGATGGCTCCGAAACAGATTTAGACCTTGGTCATTATGAGCGCTTTACAGGTTTAAGGTTAACTAAAGACAATAATTTTACGACAGGGCAGGTGTATTATAGTGTAATTGAAAAAGAACGAAGGGGTGATTATCTGGGTGCTACAGTTCAAGTAATACCACATATTACAGATGAGATAAAACAACGCATTAAAAAAGCTGCTTTGAATAAAGATATTTTGCTTGTAGAAATTGGTGGAACAATAGGTGATATTGAAGGTTTGCCATACTTAGAGGCTATTAGACAACTAAAATTAGAGCTTGGAAGTAAAAATGCCGTATTTATTCATGTTACGCTTGTTCCATACATTAAAGTAACAGATGAGCTTAAAACAAAACCAACGCAACACAGCGTAAAAGAATTACAGTCTTTGGGCATACAACCAGATATAATTATCGCAAGAAGCGAGATTGCCTTAGATGATTCTTTAAAGCAAAAAATAGCCTTATTTTGTAATGTTGACAAAAAGGATGTAATTAATGCATGTGATGTAGATACAGTTTATGAAGTGCCCGTTGCACTAAACCAGGAAGGCCTTGATTCCGCAGTTTTATCTAAGCTTGATTTACCTGATTATGGTGTTGATATAAATGAATGGAAAAAAATGGTTCATTCTATTAAGTATCCAAAAGATGCGGTAGAAATAGCTTTTGTTGGAAAATATGTTTCATTAAAAGAAGCTTATAAAAGCTTGATTGAGTCATTTGTCCATTGTAGTGGAAATTTAAATATCAAGGTAAATTTGCGCTGGATTGATTCTGAAGAATTAGAAAAAGATGGTGTTAGTTTACTTAGCGGAGTTGACGGAATTTTAGTAGCAGGCGGTTTTGGTGCAAGAGGCATTGATGGCAAAATGCTGGCAATTAAATATGCACGGGAAAATTCTATAGCTTATCTTGGGATTTGCCTTGGGATGCAAGCTGCTGTAATCGAATTTGCAAGAAATGTTTTAAAATTAGATGCAAATTCTCAAGAATTTGACGAACAAAGCCCAAACCAAGTAATTCATATAGCGAATAAATGGGTTAAAAATGGAGAATATGTAGAAGGTAGCACAAAAAGGCTGGGTGGAACAATGAGACTTGGAAGCTACCCTTGTGTTATAGAAGAAAATACACTTGCTCACAGAATATACAATCAGACACTTATATACGAAAGACACAGGCATAGGTATGAGTTTAACACGGAGTATCTTAAATTATTTGAAGAAGCTGGATTTATCTTTAGTGGAA
>NZ_JAGDWY010000071.1:0-7586 GCF_023256235.1 Desulfurella sp. | reverse complement strand
AAAGTCCGGACGACAAATTGATAGAAATCATTGAGCTAAAAAACCATCCTTTTTTTATTGCAGTCCAATTCCACCCTGAATTTCAATCACGGCCATTAAATCCCCACCCGCTTATTAAAGCTTTTATTAGTTACTCATATGAATCAAGACGAGCTAAAAAAAGAGATATCTGAGAATAAGTTTAGAAATCTATACATTTTTAACAGTGATGATTACTTCCTAAAACAAACTTACATAGAAAGGTTGTCTAAAATAACTGGTTTAAGTGTTCAAAAACACACATATGAAACATTCAAAGAATTTTTAGAAGATATACCGCGCTTGTGTTACTATGATTTATTTTATAATAAGGTTATAAAACATATTAGACTTAACTTTGAACTTGAACAAATAATAGATATTAAACACACAGAAAATATATTAATTTTAGATCCTATTAAGTGCTCGAGTAAAATTAAATCTGATTCAATTGTAAATTTTAGACCTCTAAGTGAAAAAGAAATAAAAGCGTATTTAAAAAATAAGCTTAAATACATTGATACACATTTGTTGGAAAAAATAAGCAGTAGTCCTTTTTATTCTAATGCTACTGCTTTAAATTTGTTAGTAGGAAAGCTTTCTTTGTCTAAAAATTACGACGAGATTGATTTTCTAGAAAAAGAATCATCTAGTTTTGAAGCCATTGATGCTATAGTAAATAATGATTTTGATACATTCTGTTCGTTTATAGATAGGTATGATGATTACCCTTTAGTTCTAATTTCAATGTTATCAACAATTTTTTTTAATGCCTTTTTAGCTTTACATGATGTAGAAGAATCTAAAAAAAATTACTACAAAAATATTGTCCAACGATTAGGAATAGAAAAACTTGAAAGTTTGATAACTATTTTGTATGATTTGGATAAGTTGTATAAAAGCGCAAATATTCGTAACTTACTGCCATTAAAATTAAAAATTTTTAACTGGATGGTGCAAAAGTGAAGAAATTTATCTTTGTAGTACACAATCACCAACCTATAGGCAATTTTGATAGTGTATTTGAAGAAGCTTTTAATAAAGCTTACCTACCATTTCTTGAAGTAGCCTCTAAGTTTGACAGCTTTAAGTTTGCAATTCACTATTCTGGACCACTTCTTAGGTGGCTTGCGAAAAACAAACCTGATTTTATAAATCTTGTTAGAGATATGGTATCAAAAGACAAAGTAGAAATACTTGGTGGGAGCTTCTCAGAAAGTATTTTGCCTGTTTGGGATTTTGATTCATCAAAAGCTCAAATTGAATACATGAATAATTTGGTTTATGATTTATTTGGTTGCAAGCCTTCTGGAATATGGCTTGCTGAACGCGCTTGGGAACCAAATTTGCCAAGTGTCATTGATCCACTTGAGTATGTAGTAATAGATGATATACATTTAAAACGCTGTGGTGTTCAAGAAAATGAAATTCTAAATACTGTTTTTGTGGCAGATAATGTTTTTTCAAAGGTTAAGCTTTTGGCTTCAAATGAAGTTTTACGCTATACTATACCTTTTAGACAACCTCAAGAAACAATTGATTACTTTAATAATTTTGATGATGAATCATTTTTTGTATTTGCAGATGATGGAGAAAAATTTGGTATATGGCCTGGTACATACGATTGGGTTTACAAAAGTGCCTGGTTAGAGAATTTTTTAAATCAGATTAGTAACGTTGTAGAATTTATTTTGCCGAAATATTTTTTTGCAAACTACACTGGTTTGCTAAAAAGAGCTAACCCACCCACTGGTTCATACACTGAGCTTGGTGAGTGGGCTTTGGATTTTGATGCTCAGAAACAGTACAATGACTATATGGACAAAATTAAATCTATGGATTTGTATGATTCTAAAAAACATTTCATGCAAGGTGGTACATGGCGCAATTTTTTGGCAAAATATGATGAAGCAAATAACATGCATAAGCGTGTATTATTCGTAAAACAATTTTTAGACATGAAAGATAAACAAAAAACTGAACAATTTTTTGATGCACAATGCAATGACGCTTATTGGCATGGTATTTTTGGTGGATTATATATGCCACACTTAAGAAATGCAGTTTACGAAAATATTATATCTGCGGCTAATTTTGAAAATCCCGTAACTTCAGTAGATATAGATAATGATTATTGCGTTGAACATGTTTTGAGCAATAGTATTTTTAATGTTTTTGTTAAACCTAATTATAGTGGTTCAATTTTTGAGTTTGACATAAAACCTTTTAATTTTAATATCACAAATACAATAAAAAGACATAAAGAATTCTATCATACAAAAATTGATTATAAAAAACAAAATTCTGGTGTTGAAAGTATACATTCAGAAATTTTCGCCAAAGAAAGTGGTATAGAAAACTTTATTTTTTATGACAAAAATAATAGGTATACACTGGTGGATCATTTTGTAAAAAAAGAATTAACACTTAAAGAAATTTTTGAGAGTTCTTTTAACCAAATTAATGACGTGTTAAAATATAATTCTACTGCACTGGATTACAGTATCCATTTAGAAAACAAACAGTTTGGTATAAGAAAAGTTTATACTATAGATAACTCAAGTCTTATGGTTGATATTTACAATACACAAGATAAATATTATCTGTATGAAGAGTTAAATTTTACTTTTTTGAGCGCATTTTTTGATAAACAAATTATTATAAATGAAAAAGAATACAATATGGATTCTTTTATCGAAGAAGAAACTGATAATATTTTGTTTGCAGACAATTATAGAAAGATTTACTTTAATGTAAGCTTTACGCCATCCAAGGTTTTACTTGTTCCCGTATACAGTGTTTCTTTATCGGAAAGTGGTATAGAAAAACTTTATCAGCAAACCTCTTTATTTATTAAATGCGATATGCCTATGTTTAGCGTGAAATTTAATTTATTCTAAAGAAGGCGATCTCGCCTTCTTTAGAAATACTTAGCGGTTAAGCAAAGAGTCAATTTCCTTTAAGCGATCTTGGAGGTAGCGTTTTTCTTCTTCTAATAGCTCTTTATCATAGTTAGCGCCATATGATCGAAAACCCCAGCCAAATCCTCTTGCCCAAAAACCTCTTCCTCTACCTAAACCTCTGCCCAAGCCTCTTCCGTACCATCTTGGTGCATATGTGCTATCGCTAGCCCAAAGTGGTCCTCTTCCATCTCCAAATGGCATACCACACCTCCTAATTAATCATTTTTAATGCTTCATCGATGTTTTTTTCTTGCGTTTCAATGCATTTTATGCCAGATTGCTCTAAATTATACCTCATTCCATCTCCAATTTCTCTTGCCAAAAACACACCTACATTTTGCCTTGCAAGTAGTGTTGGTATAATTCTTCCAGCACCCAGGCCCCTGCCATTGTGCGAGTGGAGTGGTACTGAATCTTTTATATTTTCAATAAGCGGGTTTTGAATTTGAGAAACTAATTGATTATTTTCGTAGATATTAAAGTACTTGCTTAGCGCTACATGCTTTGATATATTTTTGCCATCACTGGTTGGTATTGCTACTCTCATTAGTATCACCTCCTTCTTCAATAACTAAAGCTTTGCCATTTAATAGGCAATCTGCTACCTTTTTTCTTGCACTTTCTATTGTTCTTCCAAATGTAGTGCGAGAAATATTCATACGCTGTGCGCATTCTTCCTGATATAAGCCTTCATAATCAGCAAGCCTTAGGGCTTCAAGTTCATCGTGCAAAAGCACATTTACATCTAATTCATTAAAAGGCATGCTACATGGCTTAAAGCATTTAACTTGAGGTTTATATTCTATAAACCTTCTGCGCCAACGGCTCCTCACTCAACCTCCTTTATGGTCATATGCCCATAAAGAATATAAGTCTTATTTGGACATATGTCAAGTATAATTTTGATTTTTTATTTTTTGTTGTTAAAATAGTTTTCTATTAGCTCTTTTGCGTTTTTATAATTGCTATTTGGAAATTCGATTATCTGTATATTTTTTTCTTCAAGTGCCTGTTTAATGTGCTTGCCTATCTTTAAAACCAAAACTGCGTCAATATCACCAAGTGCTTCAACCTGTTTTCTATGAAATTCAACATGATCTTTGGAGCTATCTTCTTCTTTTTCTTCGTGTTCTTCAATAAGGTTTTTAATTAGATGGCTAAATGTTGAATCGTTAAATATTGCAAAATAGGGTGCTTGACCGGTTCTTGGAAAAATTTCCAGAGAATTATCCTTTACAGGTACAGCGATTTTCATCTATAGCCTCCTTGTGATTTTATTGAATATTGAACTGAATAGCCATAAAATAAAAAATGTTATTACAATTGTAGCTCCAGATGGAGTGTTTAGATAATATGAGATAAAAATAGCGCTTATGCATGAAATAATAGAAAATAAAATCGACCACAAAAGGACGCTTTTATAGCTTCTTGCCATATTCATGCCACTTAGAGCTGGCAATACCAAAAAGGCATTAACAAGTATTATGCCTATTAATTTTACACTTAATACAATCACAATTCCTAAAAAGACCAAAAAGAGAGAATAAAACACATCAACATTTATGCCGTTTATTCTTGCTAACTCTTCATTGAATGTAATAAGTTGCATGTGTGAAAAAAATACACTAAATAGTATTAACCCAATAGACAGAAGTATTAGGGAATAAACTATATCGCTTGTGTTTATTGCAAGTATATCGCCAAATAGCATGCCAAGTAAATTGGCAGAATAACCAGAAGAAAAGCTTAACACAACAGCGCCCAAAGCCATTGTAAAAACGAACATTACATTTATAGCGCTGTCTTTGCTTAAACCCTTTCTATACAAAATACCTATAAGTAAAGCAGTTAGGGTAGCAAACCCGACTGGTAAAAAAAGTGTGGTTAAACCAAAAAGGTAATTAAAGGCAAGCCCACCAAAAACAGAATGTGATATGCCAACACCTAAAAAATTTAATCGTTGTAAAACTATAAAATAACTCAAAATTGATAGCAGTATTGATAAACTAATGCCTACAATTAACGATTTGATAAAAACATCCAGTATTATTTGGTTTTGTAAAATTGACATGATTCACACCCATTAGAATGTACAACAATATTTGTATCAGAACCATACAAAACAGAAATAAGTTTAGAATAATCAATATTTTGTGGTTTTTCGCTACAGTGAAGTTTTACATTTAAGCACATAATCCTATCCACAAACCTGCTAACAGCACCAATATCATGACTAACCAAAATTATAGTTGTATTATTTTTTTGTTTTTCTTCAACCAAAATGTTATACATTTTTTCATTGAATACAGCATCAAGAGCCGTGTTGGGTTCGTCTAAAACTAAAATTTTTGGTTTTTTAAGCAGACACCTTCCTAATTCTACTCTTTGTTTTTGACCACCGGATAATTCTTTTAAATATTTGTTTTCGATATCTAAAATCCCAAATCTATCAAGCATCAATCTTGCATTTTCAACTACATGTTTATCTGGTTTTTTAAAAACACTAAATGGTTTGAAATTTTCTATAAGCATAATGTCTATTACCCTAAGAGGCATAGACCAGTTTATACTTGTTTGCTGAGGTAAATATGATACTTTGTTTTTTGCAATATACTCTTTAGGGTCTTTTCCTTCAATCAAAACTTTTCCACTTGTTGGCTTAATTAGCCCTAGCATAATTTTAATTAAAGAAGTTTTGCCTGCTCCGTTTGGTCCAATTATGCTTACAAATTCTGAAGTTTTAATAATAGCACTTATATTATCAAGTACCAGTTTTTTATCGTAAATCAAACTGACATTTTGAAACTCAATCATTTATAGCACGTTTTAATTCTTCTAAATTGTACTTAAGTAATTTTGTGTAGCTATCTTGATTATTGTTTTTTGAGTTTCCAAGTGGGCTTAAGTATACTGGTTTGTAATGTTTTTCCTTGGCTATTGCTTGAGCTTGTTTTGATCTAAAAGCATAGATTACAATGCCTTTTTTGCATTTGCAATTTTCTAAAAGTTTAAAATTTCCTATTGAAAGTTCGCCTGAGCCTTCTTCAAGCATTTTAGCGCATGGTTTTTGACCAAAGCTTTCAAGAAAATAATCAAATGCAGGGTCTACTTCAATAATGCATATATTTTTATTTTTAAATAGATTTTCATAATTTGTCTGAATATGCGATATTTGTTGACTTAAATGTTTGGCGTTTTGCATAAAAAATTGACAGTCTTTTGAGTCAATTTTGCATAAATGTTTTGCGATTTCAAATACTGCAGTATTTTTAACAAAATTCATATCAAGCCAAATATGAGGGTTTGCGATTGTTTGTCCTTTTAATACTTTTTTTCCAATAGGATTTGTGTAATAGTCTGAAAGCATTAAAATATTACCTTTTATATTGTTTTTTACTTTATTAAACCAGAATTCAAAACCATAACCAACGCCAATAAATAAATTTGCTTTGGATAATTCCTGTACATCTTTTGGTGTTGGATTAAAGAAGTGAGGGTTTGCGTTTTCTGGTACAATAAATTGTGTATCTATTTTGTTTTGACCAATTTGTTTTGTAAGGGCACTTAAAATATAGGTACTTGTAACAACAAGTGGTTTTGAGAATGCATTTTGTACAAAAAATAAAACAAATAAAACAATAAATAATGATTTTTTCATTTACTTTCCTCCATAAAAACCTTGTTATAAAACTCATCAATATTTGTCAACTCAGCTACAGCCCAAAATGGTTTGTGTTTTTCCTGATCTATTGGAACATTATACAGGTTTTTGGATTCAAATTCCAGCAAAACACCGCCTGATTCTTCAACTATAAGTTTTGCAGCTGCAAAATCTATGATTCTGGAAGGCTGAATATGAAAAAAAACATCTATCCTGCCACAGGCTAAATAACACAAATCTAGTGCCACACTGCCCATTGATCTTACACGATAAAAGCTTTTATAGATTTTTTTTAAATCATCTAAATTAGTTTGTCGCTTTATCCCTTCGATTGCTGCAATGTAATTTTTTAATGAGAGTTTTTTTATTTGTTTACCGTTTAAATAAGCACCATTAGATTTAGAAGCAAAAAACTCATCTGATGTTGATAGATTTAAAACATACGCTTCATTTATGAAGTCGCTTGAATCTGATGTAGAATAAGCAATAGAAAAAGCGCTGTATGGTATACCCCTTTTGGCATTTAGACTTCCATCTATTGGATCAACTATAAATAATGGGTACTTTTGTCCAAAATCTAAAAATCCACTTTCTTCACTAAGTAATGTGCATTTTATTGATTCTTTTATTATTGATTCGACAACGATTTCCTGAGCTTTTTTGTCAATATACACACTTACATCACCAAAGGGATTTTCTTCAAACTCAAAGCTTGCTATTTTTTCACCAAAAAATTTATTTAATTGTTGTATTTTTTTTCCTAAATCTTTAAAAAAATCAACGTATATCATATTCAATTTCTTCTATGGCTTTTATGACGTCTTCTATAAGCCAGTTTGGTGTACTCGCACCTGCTGTGATGCCTACATTTTCAATACCTTCAAACCAATCTTTTTTTAATTCTTCTTTTGTTTCTATGTGGTAGACTTTTTTGCAAAAGTTAA
>NZ_JAGDWY010000070.1 GCF_023256235.1 Desulfurella sp. | reverse complement strand
ACAAAATATATGGAAGTCATCTTTTTTAACATAAACACCACAGGCGGCACCTACACTATTTTTAAGCAATATAGCACTTTTTGGAACATAGGCCATTTTTTGCCTGTTAACATTTAAATGTTTATCTGCAATTTTGCCTTCTTTGTATAATTTTTCATAAAAAAGCTCAATTTCAGACAAACACTTTTGGCTTAAAATCAATTCATCATTTACGACTAAAGCTATAGCTTGGAGCGTTAAATCGTCAAATGTGGGACCAAGCCCACCTGTTGTTATAATAAGCTTGGTTTTTGTTAAAAAATAATTAATCGTTTGAGTAATATCATCAAGACAGTCATCCACAAAGACAGCAAACCGATTTTCAATACCTATTTCATTTAATCTTTTTGTTATATAGTATACATTATTATCTTTAATTTGGGCGGATACTAACTCTCTTCCTATACCAAAAACAGAACTTTGCATAAAAAATGGCGGAGCCGACGAGACTCGAACTCGCGACCTCTGGCGTGACAGGCCAGCGTTCTAACCAGCTGAACTACGGCTCCGAGAAAAATGGTGGGCGCAGCAGGACTTGAACCTACGACCCCCTGCTTGTAAGGCAGGTGCTCTTCCAGCTGAGCTATGCGCCCATATTTTAAACAAATTACTTGTTTGCCAGTTCTTTAAAAACTTTTCCAACTTTAAATGCTGGTAAATTAAAACCTTTAATGGTAATTTTTTCTCCCGTGCGCGGGTTTCTGCCTGAGCGTTCTTTCCTTTGACTCAAATAAAATGTACCAAAACCTGTTAAACTTACTTTGCCACCTTTTGAAACTGCGCTCATGGTCTCATCAATAATAGCATCAACTACTTTCTTTACATCCGCTTTTTTCATCTGTGTAGCTGAAGCAACTTTTTCAATTAAATCAGCTTTTGTCATACAAAAACCTCCATTATCTTGGCGTCCCCAGCGGGATTCGAACCCACGTTTTCGCCGTGAAAGGGCGATGTCCTTGGCCGACTAGACGATGGGGACTTTTGGTGGGTCGTGCAGGAGTCGAACCTGCGGCCAATAGCTTAAAAGGCTACTGCTCTACCGCCTGAGCTAACGACCCATAAAATCTTTATTAAATATACATATTTGAACGCGATTGTCAACAAATTATTACATAAAATGAAAAAACTTTGCAAAAAAACTATAACTAAAGTATTTTACGCACAATAACAACATTTTTTAATTACTAGAAATCTAGTGTGTCAAAAGTACCTTGCTTTTTGATATGCTAGTCTGGTTGACAGCTTGGTATTTTATAATAAAAGTCTTGATAATAGCATAGAAATTTTCTTTTTGTTCATTTGAAAACACTATGGCTTGTTTTTTATCAAATAAGGCGTATAATTTAGCTAAATATAGGGGGTATTTTATGTCAAAAGATAAAGATGAATATAAACGTGAACTTTATAAGCTATGGGTAGAACTTGTAAAATTCCAAAACGCTCTTATAAAAAAAGAAGAGAAGGTGTTGATAATCCTTGAAGGCAGAGATTCTGCTGGCAAAGATGGCATGATAAGAACCATAACAAGGCATTTGAGTCCAAGAGAAACACGTATCTTTGCAGTTTCGAAACCAACGGATAAAGAAGCAAAAGAATGGTATTTCCAGCGATTTGTACCACATTTGCCTGCACCGTCTGAGTTCGTATTGTTTAATAGAAGCTGGTATAATAGGGCAGGAGTGGAACGTGTAATGGGTTTTTGTACTAAAAAAGAGTACGAACAATTCTTTGAAGATGTAGTATATTTTGAAAACCTCCTTATAAATGCAGGCATTAAGATGTTTAAGTATTATCTGGATATTGACAAAAAAGAACAAGAAAAAAGATTAAAATCAAGAAAAACTGATCCGCTCAAGCAATGGAAGGAAAGCCCAGTAGATGATGCTGCTTTAAAGCATTTTGACGATTACACTAAAGCAAGGGATGAAATGTTTGAGAGAACCCATACACCACGTTCACCGTGGATAATTGTTAAAGCAAATGACAAACACAAAGCACGTCTAAATTTGATCAAACATTTTTTACTTAACAATGATTATAAAGATAAAAACGAAAAAGTATTAAATTTTGATCCAAATATAGTTTTTATGTATACAAAAAATTTTTTATCTAATAGTTAAATTATGCTATTTTACGATGTTTTTGAAGAGATCATAAACAATCAGGTATCTGAGATTGAGTCAAATTTTAAAGAGTTTTATACTAAAGATGAAGCCCTGCATGATTTGCGCGTGGCTATAAGGCGTCTTTTATCTTATTTTTTAGTTTTTAAAAAGTATTTAAATACAGACACACAATTATTAAATACGCTAAAATTTTTTTTAAAATCATCAAATATGGCTAGAGATACACAAATTTTGATTGAAAAAATAAATCAACTGGACATATTCGAAAACGATTTAAAAGAACTAAAAACCTATTTAGAAAAAGAATACGGTATACAAAAATCCAATTTTTACAATATTCTTAGTCTAAGTTTTGATGATTTTTTAATAAAAATAAACCAGACAATTGTACAAAAAAGCTACAGAAAAGATGGTTTTTTTGACTTTAAGTTTGAAACAATAGCCTTTTTATCACTTAACGCGCAAGCTAAAAAAATTAAAAAAATTAAGCCTGCCAAAAAAAATTTGCATAAATTACGCATTGAGTACAAAAAATACAGGTACATTTTAGAAATTCTACAAAAAACTCAGGTTCAAAAGCAAAAAATTCAAGAACGCCTTATTCAATTAAGACAACTCCAGGATAAATTAGGCTACGTTCAAGACTTAAGTGTCCATATTGAATATCTAAAATCACTAAAAACAATACTGCCGGATTCGATAAATGCAATAGAAGCACTTATTGAAACTTTTAAAAGTAATTTAAAACAAAAAAGAAAAAAAGTTATTTTTTTATTATCTTTTTTAAGATTTTTTGAAATAAACTGGGGTGAACATGCCTGATTATCCTATCATAGCAATCATTGACATTGGTTCAAACTCAATAAGGCTTCAAGTTGCACAAAGTCTGGAAAAAAGCTATCGCATAATCCAGGATTATAGAGAAATTTTAAGACTTGGCGACTGCGTATTTTCCAAAGGCTACATTGATGGACAAACTGCTGAATTATTTTATAAAAACATGGAAGTAATAAATAATCTTATCCAAAACCATAAAGCAACAATTATAAGAGCTGTTGGTACAGCAGCGCTTAGAGATGCACAAAACGCATATGAAATTGTTAAAACAACAAAAGAGCGCTTTGGCATAGATATTGAAATAATCAGTGGCAAAGAAGAAGCTTATTATAATTTTTTAGCTGTACTTTATAATTTTGACATAAAAAACATGAATGCTCTTACAATAGATATAGGTGGTGGAAGCAGCGAAATTGTAATATCACAAAAAGGTGAACTTGTAGATTCTTACAGTACGCTGCTTGGTTGTACAAGAC
>NZ_JAGDWY010000069.1:34098-43184 GCF_023256235.1 Desulfurella sp. | reverse complement strand
AATTTGTCAAGTAAAAAAATCATGTAATAAAAATGTTATGTACAAGGATTAATCGGGTGATTAATATAATAGCTCTGGTAAACCATCAGCTTTAATATATCAATACTGTTTGGTGCAAAGAGTATTGATATGCTAAAAAAATTTATGCAGATTTGGTTATTTCTAAAAAAATTTAAAAAGTATGCACTAGAATTTAAATAATCAAAAAATTGTATTAATATTTTATTTGGTATTTTTAAAAACCTGATGACATAAATAATTGTTCTCTAATTAGAGATGCCATATCAGATATTGCATACTTTGTTGCTTGAAGTTTTGCTGATTCTATAGAACTAATGCTGTTTGTATTTATATCTGGTATACTGTAGCTTCTTGAACTTGTCAATATTTTGTCTGATATAATTTTTTTACCATCTTTTGTTGTTAGAGAAAGCTTAACAGTAATTGTACAACTATACATAGAAGCAAGGCCGCTTGCCGTGTATGCAGTTGGGACTGCTGAGTATGATATGATATCGGTTTTAAGAAAAGCTTGAGCTTCTGATTTATTTGTTACTATAGAAATATTTGGTTCTAATTTTAAGTCATTTATTATGGCATTTTTTAGGTAAACGCTAATGTTTGGCTCATATGTTGAGTTTTTTGGGTTTTCTATGTAAACTCTACTTATATGGTTTGGCAGGTAAATATGGTTTTCACTTAAATGATAGCCACATGAGGCAAGCAAAAAAGCTAATATAATAAAAGTTAACCTAAAGCGCAGTTTCATAGTATTATATTTATATACTTTTATGCAAAATGTCCAGTAAAATTTTTTGTTTTTTTGCGAAGAAAAATTATAAAAACTCTATAAATATCAAAATCTATACAAGTATGTAATTTATTTTTTTATTTACATTAGTGTAATTTTATAATATAAATTATAATTATGATGCTTTGCATCAGTCAAAGTGCCGTGAGGTTTTAATGCAGGATTATTTTATTGGAAGACAGCCTATAGTTAACACAAATCAGGATATTTTTGCATATGAACTTTTATATAGGGATAGTTTAAAGAATTTTGTTACTGTAAATGATAATAGATTTGCTACATCTCAAACAATCATTAATTTATTTGAAAGATTTGGTATAGAAAATGTTATTGGCGATTACTTGGGTTTTTTAAACCTCAGCGGTGATTATATTTTAAGCGAGACAATTGAATTAATCCCTAAAGAAAAGTTTGTTATTGAAATATTGGAAGGTTTTTCAAGTGTGGATAAATTAATTACAAAAGTATTACAATTAAAAGATAAAGGCTATATATTCTCTTTGGATGATTTTGTATATAAGAAAAGCTACCATGATTTTACTCCCGTAATAAACTATATTGATTACATAAAAATTGATGTCAGGCTTGCTGATAGAGTGGAAATTGCAAAAAGAATGGATATACTCTATAAAATTTCAGATAAACTTATCGCAGAAAAAGTTGAGACAAAAGAAGATTTCGAATTTTTTAAACACCTGGGGTTTAAGTATTTTCAAGGTTATTTTTTTGAGCGTCCAACAATACTTAAAACAAAAGATTTAGAGCCAAATCAAGTAGGCGTTATCAAACTTTTGAACCTGTTAAATTCATATGCTAGCATTAAAAAGGTAAAAGAGCTTTTTGAAGCCATGCCGGATATTACACTTAGATTAATAAAATTTATAAACTCAGCTGCTTTTGGTTTAAAACAAAAAATTAACTCTATAAATCAAGCTATAAATTTAATTGGATATAATAGGCTTAAAATCTGGCTTTTAATTTTGACTTATGCAGACAAACAGAACATTAAAAAATCACCTGTTTTTCAAACAGCTGTTATTAGAGGAAAGCAATTAGAAATACTGAGTGAAAATTTTAAGGATATTGATAAAGATAGTGCGTTTTTGGTAGGCATATTGTCTTTGATTGATGTTGTTATCCAGAAACCTAAAGAAGAGTTATTTGAACAAATAAATATTGATGATTTGATAAAAAATGCTGTTCTTTTTAAAGAAGGAAAAATTGGCACCATGTTGCTTGCGCTTGAGCTTGATGAAAAAAATGATTATTTGGTTTTAATAGAAACACTTTCAAACCTTGGTATTTCTATGGAAACTTTTGTTGAGTCAAAATTAAAAAGCTATGCATGGCTTCAAAGTCTTTTGAAAGATATTTGATTTTGTCTTGAATTAGAAAATAATTCTGTTAATATATGTATGTGAATAAACAAAATACAAACGAAGTATTAAATACACTTTTTGCTTCTGATTTTCCACACATACAGATTGTACAGGCAAGTGCAGGCTCTGGCAAAACATATGTTTTAACTCAAAGAATAGTCCAATTTTTACTTTCAAAAAATATACTAAATAACAAAATAAACAACATAGTTGCCATAACCTTTACAAAAAATGCTACAAATGACATAAAAAATAAAGTTTTAGAGTGGTTAAAGAAGATATACCTTGATTTGCTTACAAAAGAAGAAAAACAACATTTAATTAACCTTATAGGTATAACAGATTTTGATTTGATAAATACAGCTTCAAAAACTATTGAAGAAATTTTATACAATTACAGCGATCTTGTTTTGACTATAGATAGCTTTATTACAAAAATTATACGCTCAAGTGCAATTGAGCTTGGCTTGAATCCTGATTTTGATGTTGATGTGGATTCTAAAAGTATAATAGATTATGCTTTTGATGAGTTTTTAGAAAGCACGCCTTCATCAGATTTGATTGATTTTTTGAATTTTCTAAATGAAAGCTCTAATTTTGTTGTGGATTTTCAGGTTGTTGAATCGATAAAAACAAGACTGAGTAATTTGCTTGACAAAGAGTCTGCCCATAAAAGTTTCTTTTATTTTGATAAAAATATGCTTGATAGGCTTAAAACAGAACTAAGCCCCATATTTGATATTATGCTTGACTTACTGGAAAAGCACTCAATGGAAAAAACTTCAGGAAATGTTGGTTTAAAGAAGATTGAAAATTTAAAACTTGCATTAAAAGAAAAAAATATACTAAGCGTAGTGGATAATAAGATAAACTTTCCTTATAAAGATGAAACGGCAAAGAAAATATGGAAAGAATGCCTTGAAAAAATAAATTCAAAATTATATGAAATTGCAAAAATAAAACGTTTACCTTATTTGAAATTATTTGTAGACTTTAAAAACCACATTGTAAAAACCTACAATATATTGGGCAAGACATTTTTGCCTGATGTAAATAAACGCATTATTAACTTGTTAGAAGCAGGTTATGTGCCCACAATTTACTTCACACTTGGAAGCTATATATATCATTATTTAATAGATGAGTTTCAGGATACATCAAAAATTCAGTGGGAGATTTTAAAGCCTTTGATAGAAGAATCTCTTTCAAAAGGCGGTTCTTTATTCATAGTAGGAGACTTAAAACAGTCAATTTATGGTTTTAGAAAAGCAGATTTTGAAATAATGAAGAATTTAATAGATGAGCCGGTAAGGTTTTTCCCGCAAAGTAAATGCATAAATAAAACGCTTAATTATAATTACAGGTCTTTTGGTCATATTGTGGATTACTCTAAAAAAGTTTTTCAAGAATACCTGAAGGATACAATAAGTAAAACTAACGACCCAACGCATTATCTGGATTTTGAATCAATTTCGCTTGATAAACATTTGTTTAAAGGTTATGTTAAAACTCAGTTGTTTGGTTTTGCAAGCGATGAAGGCATTAATTGCATAAAAGATAGTTTACTTAAAACTATCGATGATTTGTTAAATAGCGGTTTTAGATCTGATCAGATTGCAATTTTAGCCCTTACAAACAAAGAAATAAATACTATAAGTGGCTGGCTTTTAGAAAAAAACTATACAGTGTTGTCTCAGAGTGCAAGTGATATAAGGCAAAGAAAAATAATAAACGAAATTGTAAGTCTTTTAAAATTCTTTAACGATCCACTTGATAATTTGAGTTTTGCTACTTTTTTAATGGGTGATATATTCAATTTTATTATAGATAGATCAATAATTTTGGATTTTTTAGCTGAAAATATAGCTCCAAAGTTTTTATACATAAAATTTAAAGATTCATTTGCTGAAAAATGGGATATGTATTTTAAGGAAATTTTTAACAATGTGGGATATTTACCTGTTTATGAGTTAGTTTTAAACATAATAAAAACATTTAAAATAGATGAAAATTTTCAGCAAGAAAGTCATTACTTAAGTTTTTTGCTTGATAAGATATTGGAATTTGAATCCGTTGGTATAAGTGATTTAGGTTCTTTTATTGACTATTTTGAAAATAACAAACAGGGTGAATCTAACATATTTTCCTGTGAATTTTCACAATCACAAGAAGGTATACAGTTACTTACAATACATAAATCCAAAGGTTTGCAATTTGATGTTGTAATAAATGTACTTAATGCGGATAAAAATTTTGCTTTAAATCCAAACAAAAGATCAAATGGGCAAAACGAATTTATTTTTGAAACAAAAGACACGCTTGATTTATTATACATTACAAAAAATTTTACTTCTAATGAAAATCTTTGCCAGATTTACAATAAAGATCAATTAAAAAAAAATATAGAAGACTTTAACGTTTTATACGTTGCACTAACAAGAGCAAAAATGCAGATGTATAATTTTATATATTACAAAGAAAACGAAACAAAGTGTTCAATAAAAGAAGAAGAGATTGGCACAAAGCTTTCAATTAATAAAGAACAAAATTTTTATACAGGCAAAAACCTTGTAAAATTGAAAACAAATTTCAATAAACTATTATCACAATCTCCGGCCTGGACTATAAAACGTATAAAAGATTCAAAAAAAGGTGAAATTTATCACAAGATACTTGCACATTTAAAGTATGAGGAAGATTTTTTAAAACTTGATGATTATATTTTAAAATACTCAAAATTTATAGATTTTGATATAAATAAACTAAAAAAAGAAATTCTGGACATTCTAAATATAGATGAGTTTAAAATTTTATTTAGCAAAGAAAATAGAGTATTTACAGAAAAAACCTTTATAGACAAAAAAGGCAATATTTTTAGAATGGATAGAGTGGTGATTGATAAGAATGATAATATATATATTTTAGATTACAAAACAGGAAAGTTAACCAAACAAGAGATTGCAAATTATAAGTCACAGGTTTTAAATTATATGAATATTTTAAAAGATGTTTTTGGTCAATGTAATCTATTGGGTTTTTTATATAACGTTAATACAAAAGAGGTTATTAAAATTGAGCAAAGCTTATTTAATTGATAGCTCAAGTAATTTGATAGAAGACTTATCAAATTTAATTTTGAATGAAGACTTAAAGCAGGTTACCGTAATTTTTCCAAATAGAAGGCCAACTATTTACCTGTCTAAATCGCTTGCAAGCAAAAAAAATAATGCTTTGAGTTTTGTTGAACTCTTTTCAATTGATGATTTTGTAGATAGAAT
The DNA here is from genome assembly GCF_023256235.1 of Desulfurella sp. Taxonomy (NCBI): domain Bacteria; kingdom Pseudomonadati; phylum Campylobacterota; class Desulfurellia; order Desulfurellales; family Desulfurellaceae; genus Desulfurella; species Desulfurella sp. The sequence goes on along the minus strand of NZ_JAGDWY010000069.1, from coordinate 37,716 downwards.
TTACGAACTTCATAGCGATATAGTTTACCCTGAAATTTCAACGCTTGAAGCTGTTTTTTTACTATATGAACTAAACCAGAAAGCTTCTTTTGTAAATACTAAAAGCATAGATTACTTCTGGGCATGGGGTTATAAGCTATACTCTGATTTTGAAGAGCTATATTTAGAACAAGTTGATATTTCAAGTATAGATTATTTAGTGCAAAGTAATTTACCCGATAACCTGATAAATTTTAATGATAGATTTACAAGATTTTCTTATATTTATAAAACTTTTTATGAAAAATTAAACGAAAATGGTTTTTGCACAAGATCTGTAAAGTATAAAAAAGCTTTATTGTTTTCAAAGGATTACAAACAAGAAAATACAGAAAGTATAATTTTTGCCGGATTTTATGATTTAACAAAAACTGAGCAAGAGCTTTTTAAAAATATGCTTGAATCTTTTAATGGTATTTTTATTTCAAAATATGGTCCAAAAATAAAAGATTTGTTAGTAAAGCTAAACATTAAAAACATTGAAGAAAAAGCGTCGTACAATAAAAAAACCAGGTATCATTTTATTAAAGCGCCTTATTTGCATAACGAGATTTTTAAGTTAAAAGAGCTAAAAAAAGAACTAAATGGATTTAGAGATGATGATTTAATTGTACTTTCAAGCGAAAATTATCTTTTTGCCTTACTTCATAATTGTCTGGATCCAAAATCGGATGTTTTTAACATTTCAATAGGATATCCTCTATCAAGAACACCAATAATATCGCTTCTTGATAGGCTTTTAAACCTCCATAAAAAAGCAACAAGTTCTATATACATAAGCGACTATGTAAATGTAATTTCACATCCTTACATAAAAAGCTTAAGGCTTGGCAGTATTGATATTGCTGCTAAAATTTATGCTTACAGTATAAAAAGTTTCTTTTTAAATAACGCCAGATCTTTTGTAGAGCGAAAAGACTTAGAAGATAAACAATTGATTTTAGACTCTATAGACAAGCTTAAACAACAGGGTTTTGAGATTTCATACAATGAGTTTTTGGATTTTGTAAAACTTATAAATATCTATATTGTAGATAATTTTTTAAATATTAAAAATATAGGTGATTTTTTAGATAAAGTTGTTGATTTAATAGATTTTTTACAAAACAACTCTAATGCAGGTTTGCATGCAATTGAATCAAAATATGTTGAAAGAACTTTAGAAATTCTAGATGAACTTTCAAATTTAAACATAAAAAAATATAAGCTGGATTCTTCTTCAAGCTATTTTAACTTACTTAAAAATTTTATCAAAACAAAGAATGTTTCTTTTCCTTCAAGTCCAACGCAGGGTTTTCAAATACTCGGTAGTTTGGAGACCAGAAATTTGACATTCAATCGAGTTTTTTACCTTGGTGCAAACGAAGGTATAATGCCAAATATACCAAAACAAGACACAATTCTAACGGATAATATCAGAAAATTTCTTGGTCTTCCAACATCAAAAGACAGGCTTGATATGCAAAAGTACAATTTTTTTAATCTGGTATATAGCGCAAACGAAGTGTATTTTTTTTACCAAACCGCACAGGATAAAAACAAATCAAGGTTTTTAGAAAGCATTTTCTGGGATATACAAAAACAGGAAAAACGTCTGGATCTACCACAAGAAGAGGACGCGTTGATGGAGGTTACATTTGCTCAAGGAAAACCGCTGATTATAGAAAATTCTCGAAAAGTTAGTCAAATTTTAAATGGAGATAATTTTTATTTTTCTGCTTCAGCTATTGATACTTTTTTAAGCTGCAAGGCAAAGTTTTATTTTTCACATATTTTAAAATTAAAAGAAACTTCATATGAAGAGAATTTGGATCCAATGTCCATAGGCACTATATCTCATAAAGTTTTATATGAATATTTTAAGGATTACAAAGGTAAAGAATATAACCCAGGAAATTTACATAGTGAGTTTAAAAAAATAGATACAATTATAGATAACCATATTCAATCGCCTTCAAAATATGTATTCTTACAAAAAGAACAGATAAAATATGCAATAAGACGTTTTTTTGAACGTAATTTTGACATAATAAAGCAAAGAGTCGTACAACATTTAGAATTTCCGTTACACATGAAATTAAATATTAATAACATAGATTATTGCATAACTGGCATACTTGATAAAATAGATAGTATAAATGGCACAGTTGTAGTTGTTGATTATAAAACAGGAATGCCAAAAGAACCAAATGTTGATTTTGTGCCAACAAAAGAAAATAGAGACCAATGGTTCAGCAAAATAAAGTCTTTTCAGCTACCTTTGTATGTACTTTTGATTAAGAAAAATTTTACTGTAGAAAATATAAAATTTGAATTTTGGAGTCTGAAGGAATCAAAAATTAAATCATTTGAAATTACCAATAAACAGCTTGAAAGCTATGAAGAAGCTTTAAAAATTATTATAGATGAGATTTTATTTTGCAAGTATTTTGATTGTACAGATGAAAATATTGAAAGCAAATGCAGTAATTGTCCATACAAAGTAATCTGTTCGCGTCAATTTGTTACAAAAAGCTGGTAATTTTTTTGCTATTAATAAAAAAGACGCTTTAGAATTACATAAGATGATTTTAGTATACCTAAATGAAGTCAGTTGCAAAATTACCAAATTTAGCATTACGCTAAAAAGTCAACAAAGATAGCAAATTTAAGCTTTTTTGCAAAAAGTTACCACATATGTTACCTCTATGCCCTTTTGTGTACCAAATAATTTTTCATACATAGAGCAAAACTCAAAAAATTTAGATTTTGCACAAAAAGTAGTTTGGTTTGTGTATCTTGCGCCGCTTTTTTTGTGCGAGTGCAAGAAATCTTTGACGCTTTTATAGTAAACTGTATATTGCACCATTTTGCAATCAAAGCCTAAGTTTTCGTAAAAAAGCTTATCTTTTAAATCAAGGACGCTGCCAAATCCTGTAATTTTTGAAATTTCGTGCATTTGCCAAAATGTGCCTTTTGAAAAAACGCTAAAGAACATATTTTTTTTATCTTTCAGTAAATTTATAAGTTTTGGTATCGAATTTTCTGGACTAACAAACCACTGAAAAACAGAAGAGCTTATGATTAAATCAAATGTATTTGAAGCAAATGGCAGATTTTCACCATCAGCTACAATGCTGTATTTTTTTGGATGATTTTTTTTAAATAAATGAGCCATATTTAAAGATAAATCTATACCGATATAATTATTATAAGAAAATTTTATTAAATTGGCAAGTTTCCCATCGCCTACACCAATTTCAAGTATATCACCAAAAAAATCACTTTTTATCATAAAAGTAAGGTTTTTTGCTATCTCATTTTGAAGTTCACTAAAGCCTGAGTATGATTTTGAAGCCTTATCAAATGATCGCTTAATATAATTTTTTGATAATATGCTCAATTACAACCTCACTAAAAAAATGGTTTGAATCTATAATTATTGGGTTTTTGCAAATATCAAAACAAGCACCGGAAAGCTTCAAAAAATCATGCTTTGCGCATGCACAAAAGTAATTTTCTTTTTTCTCAAACTTTTCTACTCTTGATGTTTTTAAGAATTCCAGGCCTTCTTTTAAACTATCTGGTATGACTTTGGTA
>NZ_JAGDWY010000069.1:16086-34088 GCF_023256235.1 Desulfurella sp. | reverse complement strand
GGTATAATTGACAGCACCGATATTTTTTAAAAATTCGCTTACAACTTTTGATTTATCTTTTTCAAAAGCCAAAATCATTCTATCTAATATTCTTTTGTTAACAAAATCGCAAAAATACAAAAAAGGTGCAAGAAGCAAAACTTTTTTTGACTTCACATAAAATGAATATTTAAGTATTAGATGGGCGCCAAGTGACCAGCCGATTAACAAATCATTTTCTAAACTCAAAATGTCTGGGGTTTTATCGGGTAAAAAGTCAACAAATGGCACAAAAAATTGTGCTTTCTGCGGTATTTTATTAAAAATTTCCCTAAATCCTGCCCATCCAGAAATAAATGTCATAATGTATTTCCAAGATAAAAAAATGCATCTTTAATTAGTTCTAAGTCATTATCGTCTAAATCTGCTCTTAGTGATATTCTGAGTCTTGAGGTGTTTTTAGGTACGGTTGGCGGTCTTATTGCGCCTACAAATACGCCTTTTTCTAACAGAATTTTTTGGGCAACCAAAACAGCTTTATTTGTTTTTAAAATTACTGGTATTATTTGAGATATTGAATTTCCTACATTAAATCCGAGATTTTTCAAAAAATGCCTTACATTATCAGACATTAAAATCAATTTTTCACCAAGATGAGGGTTTTTTAAAATGTAATTTATACTTGCGAGATTTGCTCCTATAACAGCTGGCGGCAGTGAAGTTGAAAATATAAAGCCCCTTGCAGTGTTAATTAAGTAATCAATTATATCTTCGCTTGATGCTACATATGCGCCAAAACTACCCAGTGCTTTGGAAAATGTACCCATATGGATATCAATTTCATCTGACAGGCCTTCTTTATAGGCATACCCCCTACCCTGTCCGAAAATGCCCGTTGCATGAGCTTCATCTACAATTGTGAGTGCTTCGTATTGCTTTGAGAGTCTTACTATTTCTTTTAAGGGAGCAGCATCGCCATCCATGCTAAAAATAGTATCAGTTATTATTATTTTATTTGATGTATCTTTTTTTAGGAGGTTTTCTAACATTTGCATATCAAGGTGAGCGTATCTGTAAAATTTTGCACCAGATAGTAACATTCCATCTATAATGCTTGCATGATTAAGTTTGTCACAAAAAATAGTTGCATTTTTTGCCAACGCTTGAAGAAGTGAAATATTTGCTACATATCCACTGTTTAAAACTAAAGCTTTTTGTGTGTGTTTAAAATTGGCAACCGTTTCCTCCAGTTTTGCATATATTTCATAGTTTCCGCTTACAATTCTTGATGCACCAGATGAGCACCCATAATTTTTTATAGCTTCAATTGAGTATTGTTTTAAAAAATCATTTTCTGCAAGACCTAAATAGTTGTTTGATGAGAGATTTAAAACTTTTAGGCCATTTAATTCAATGTATTTATTTGCATGATTGCCTATTTTAGGTATTGTGCGATACTGGTCATTGACTTTTATGTGGTTTAAGTTTTGCTTGACTAAATCCAAAACGCTCATTTTTAAATTGTTAAGTTTAATAAATTAACATATTGACAATTAATTCTTTTACACTAATATATTAGCAATGTCAAGTTTTTAAGGAGGATTAATTATGGATTATCCTATATGGCACCCATGTTCGCAGATGAAAGATCATGAAGTATACCCAATTATTCATATCAAAAAAGCTAAAGGCGTTTATCTATACGATGACAAAGGCAATTCTTATATTGATGGGATATCTTCCTGGTGGGTAAATTTATTTGGACACTCAAACAAGCGTCTAAATAATGCTATAAAAAAACAGCTTGAAGTTTTAGAACAGGTAATATTCGCAGGATTTACGCATGATAGTGCACTTGAGCTTAGCCAAAGATTATTAAAAATTGTACCTCAAAACCTTAAAAAGATTTTTTTTGCAGAAATTGGTTCATCAGCTGTAGAAATTAGTTTAAAATTAAGTTATCATTATTTTAAAAATATTGGAATGGAAGGCAAAAATAAGTTTGTTTATTTAGAAAATGGCTATCATGGTGAAACACTTGGTGCGCTTTCTGTAATGGGTGAGGCTCTCTACAAGAATGCCTACGAAGATATTTTGATAAAAAATATTATGGTTGAGTTTCCAAACTGTTACAGATGCCCATTTGGCAAGACAAGGAACAATTGTGATGTTGAGTGCTTTAGTTTTATGGAAAAAACACTTTCAAGCAAAGCAGATTGTGTAGCCGCAGTTATTGTTGAACCACTTGTTCAATTTGCAGGCGGTTTTAAGATGTACCCTGCAAAATACTTATCAAAACTAAGAGAGCTAACAAAAAAACTCAATATACATTTGATACTTGACGAGATTGCAACAGGTTTTGGAAGGACTGGTACCATGTTTGCACTTGAGCAAGCACAAATTGAGCCTGATTTTTTATGTTTATCAAAAGGCATTACTAGCGGTTATTTGCCATTATCTGTTGTACTTACTACAGATGAAATATATAATGCTTTTTATGATGATTATAGTAAAGGAAAGAATTTTTTACACTCACACAGTTATGATGGCAATGCACTTGCATGTGCTTGCGCTTGTGAAACGCTAAATATATTTAAAGATGAAAATGTCCTTGAAAATAATAAAAAGAAATACACTCTAATGAGGCAATTAATCGAAAATTATTTTAAAGATTTTGATTTTGTAGGTGAAATCAGGCATGCGGGCTTTATTAGCGCTATTGAGTTTGTAAAAGATAAATACACAAAAACGCCGATTGATTCATCAGTTAGGTTTGGTTTTAAGATTTATAGAAAAGCGCTTGAAAAAGGTGTATTGCTTAGAAATTTAGGTGATTTAATTTACTTTTTACCACCTTATGTTATAAGTGATTCTCAAATAGAGCAATTAGTTGAAAGTGCCTATCTTGCAACAAAAGAGGTTATAGATGAAAATTTTTGTTAGCGGTACAAATACAAATGTAGGAAAAACGCACTTTTGCGCTTTGCTTTCTAAATATTACAAAAATATGAAAAAAAGTGTAATTTATATAAAGATTATTCAAACAGGCTACCCGGATGACGACGATGCAAAATCCGTATATGAAGCCAGTAAAATTGAAACGCAGACTTTGCTATTTGGTAAAGAGCCTGTAGCACCGTATTTTTTGTATGAAAATTTTCCTATGGATTTTGTAATAGATAAGATAAACAAAAGTAACGCAGATGTGGTTATAATTGAAGGATCTGGAGGGTTGCTTGTGCCATTGGATAAATCTCATACATTTGCAGATCTGGTTGGATTGCTTAACTTAGAAACAATTATAGTTGTACCAAATAAATTGGGGTGTATTAATGATACACTGCTGAATTTGTACTATTGCAAAACAAAAGGTATAAATTTAAGAGGTTTTGCTTTAAATGATTACTTTTTTGATGGCAATGATAATTTTGTTGCGCTTCAAGATTTGACAAATTATGCTTTTAGATATAAATTTAAAACTGAACTGGAGGTTCTATGAATTTCCCAAAAATGCGACCCAGAAGACTAAGAAAAAATCAATATATAAGGGATTTGGTCAGACAAACAAGCTTAAGTGCAGATGATTTTATGTATCCAATTTTCGTTACATACGAAAACGAAAAAAAACCCATACAATCCATGCCTGGTATTTTTCAGTTACCGTTAGAAGAAGCCAAAAAAGAAGCTAAAGAGGCATTTGATATTGGTATAAAATCGGTTATTTTGTTTGGCATACCACAAAAAAAAGATGAGTTTGGAAGCTGTGCATACGATGAAAATGGTATTATTGTAAAGGCAATTAAAGAAATAAAAGATTTTGTACCAGACCTTGTAGTTGCTGCTGATGCGTGTTTTTGCGAGTACACAAGTCATGGTCATTGCGGTGTGATTGATAAAAATGGTTATTTGCTAAACGATGAAACGCTTGAGCTTTTAAAAAAAGAAGCCTATGTATACGCCAAAGCAGGTGCAGATATAATAGCGCCATCTGGTATGATAGATGGAATGGTAGGTGCAATTAGAGAAGCTCTTGATGAAAACAACTTTAAAGATACAATTATTATGGCATATTCTGCAAAGTACGCTTCAAGCTTTTATGGTCCATTTAGAGAAGCAGCTCAATCAGCTCCAAGCTTTGGAGACAGAAAGTCTTATCAGATGGATTATGCAAATAGCAGTGAGGCTATTAAAGAAATTGAACTTGATATACACGAAGGGGCAGATATTATAATGGTTAAGCCCGCTTTGAGTTATCTGGATATTATAAGAATGGTTAAAGATCGTTTTTTTTATATGCCTCTTGCTGGATACAGTGTAAGCGGTGAATATTCTTTAATAAAAGCAGCTGCCCAGATGGGCTGGGTTGATGAGCAAAAAATTGTTGATGAAGTATTAACATCCATTAAAAGAGCTGGTTGCGACATTATAATCACATATTTTGCCAAAGAGTGGATAAAAAACAATAGTTTGCTTAAGATATAATTTATAAAGGGAGGTTTTAGAAATGAGATTTTTTAAAAAACTGTCATTGTTAATTGTGTTAGCCGTTTTTTTAAGCGTTAATGCGTATGCTCAAACAATTAGCTTGCCAAATTTTACACCTATTGCTGAAAAAGTTTTACCCGCTGTAGTAAACATCAGCACAACGCAGGTGGTTAAAGGGAGCGTAAATCCTTTTGGAGAAATGTTTTCTAATAGTCCATTTAATGACTTTTTTAAACATTTTTTTCAAGGATTTCAGCGAAATTACAAAGCTCACTTTTTAGGTTCTGGTTTTATCATTTCAAGTAATGGATATATTTTAACAAACTACCACGTAGTAAAAAATGCTACTGATATTAATGTAACATTAAACACCAATGAGATATATAAAGCTAAAATTGTAGGTTATGATCCTGAAGTTGATATAGCCCTTTTAAAGATTAACCCAAGAAGGCCATTACCTACGCTTGAACTTGGAAACTCAAATAAAATGGAGATCGGTCAATGGGTTTTGGCTGTTGGAAATCCATTCGGTTTAAGTGGTACTGTCACATCAGGTATAATTAGCGCAAAAGGCAGGGTTATCGGTGAAGGCCCATTTGATCATTTTATACAAACCGATGCTGCAATAAACCCTGGTAACTCTGGTGGTCCACTTGTAAATATGGATGGTAAAGTAATAGGTATGAATACAGCTATTATTGCTTCGGGTCAGGGTATTGGTTTTGCTATACCATCCGATACAATAAAGTATGAACTGCCATATTTAATGAAAGGTGAAGTACCAAAAAGAGGCTGGCTTGGCGTTGGTATACAACTATTAACTCCAGAAGTAGCAGATTTGTTAAAACTTAAAAGCTTAAATGGAGCTATAGTAAATGAAGTATTTAAGAATTCACCTGCTGCAAAAGCTGGAATTGAACCGGGTGATGTTATAGTTTCAATGAATGGTAAAAGCATTTATGCACCAGACTTACCATATGATATAGCTTTTACAAAGCCGGGAACTAAGGTAGAGTTAGGTATCATTAGAAATGGTAAGGAAATAACTAAAACAGTTATTTTGGGTCAGCGTCCACAAAAAGAAAATCAAGAACAATTAGAAACTCAGCCTAGCGTACAAAGCAGTGCATATAACACACCATATGGTTTTAGCATTGCAGCCATTAACCCCAATTTAGAGAAAATGTATAACTTAAAAGAACAAAAAGGGGTGGTGATAACATCTGTTGATCCAAATTCATTTGCTGCACTTGCTGGTATTAAACCAGGCGATGTGGTAATTAAACTTGATAATGAGAATGTGTATTCAGTTGAGCAGTTTAAAAACATACTAAAACAAAAACCTAACGAAAATGTTATAAGTATGCTGTTAAAACGTGGTGAATCCACACTATTTGTAACTATTCAGAAAAGTTAATTTTAAAAGGAGAGTTTTTAAAGCTCTCCTTTTTTGAGGTATTTATGGATATAAATGATAAGATAGAAAATATAAGTGCTTTAAGTACAGTTGGAGTTATTAATTTAGATGACTATAAAGGTAAAAAAAATATTGTTTTGTATTTTTATCCAAAAGACAACACAACAGGTTGCACAAAAGAAGCTATGGATTTTAATGCTCACTTAAGTGAGTTTGAGGCTTTAGATACAGTTGTTATTGGGGTAAGTATAGATACTATTGATTCTCATAAAAAATTTGCGTCTAAGTACGATTTAAAATTTCCACTTATTAGTGATTCTGATAAAAAATTAGTTGAATTATTTGATGTAATAAAATCAGAAAGCAAAAGAGGCTCAGCAAAACGAACTACTTTCTTGATTGACAAAAATCTTAATATAGTTTATGTATGGCGTAATGTAAAAGTTTCAAATCATGCTCAAGCGGTTATAGACAAAATTAAAGAGCTAAAATTATAACTTAATGATTAAAGCCTCTTCATTGCAATCTGGAAATAAAGGGCACTTTATACAGTCTTCCCATATTTTCTTTAAAGGGAGGTCTTTTTTGTTAATAAGCGCAAAACCCATTTTTTTAAAAAATTCAATTTGAGTTGTAAGTGCAAATACTTTTTCTATACCTAATGCTTTAGCTTCTTCTAGTTCTTTTTCTACTAATTTTCTACCAAGTCCTTGTTTTTGATAATTTTCATCTATTGTGATAGTGCGAATTTCTGCTAAATTAGGATAAAAAATACGCAGACTGCTTGTAGCTATTACTTTTGAGCCATCTTTTGCAATAAAGAATTCCCTTATGCGTTCAGCTATATCTTCAATGGGTCTTGGCAAAACTACATGGGTTTTAACAAATTTATCAATTAGATTTTTCATTTGAGCGCAATCAGATATTGTTGGTTTTACTATTTCAATCATAGTCTTACCTTAAGTGCCTGAGCATGAGCAAATAAACCTTCATATTCGGCAAATTCTGTGGCAAATGGTGCATCTTTTTTCATTGCTTCATAGCTATAGTGTACTATGCTACTTTTTTTCAAAAAGGTTTCAGCAGATAAAACGCTTGAGAATTTTGCCGTTTGAGATGTAGGCAATGTATGATTTGGTCCTGCAACATAGTCTCCTAGCGTTTCGCATGAGTATTCTCCAATAAATATTGCACCAGCATTTTTAAATGAATTCATAAAAATATATGGATCTTTCACTTGGAGTTCTAAGTGTTCTGGTGCAATTTCATCAATTATATAACCTGCAAGATCCCTGGTAGATTTAATAAATAAAGCATTTAAAGCTGATTTTGAAGTTATATTGTTTCTATTTGTTAATTTTGAAAGCTCAAAGAATTTTTCACTAATTTTTTTTATGCATTCATCATTAAAACTTAAATAATACACTTTTGCGTTTATATCGTGTTCTGCTTGAGATAATAAATCATATGCAGCGTATAATTTTTCGCAATTATCTGCTACAATCATTACCTCAGATGGTCCAGCAACTGAATCTATACCTACTTCTCCATAAACCAATTTTTTTGCAAGAGCAACATAAATATTTCCAGGACCAGCTATAACATCTACTTTTGGTATGCTTTGCGTACCATATGCTAAAGAAGCTATAGCCTGAGCACCGCCAACTTTAAAGATATTTCTAATATTATATAATTTTGCAATATAAAGCAATAACTCATTTATATAGCCATTTTGGGCAGGGGTGCAAATATTTATTTCTTCTACGCCAGCCACATATGCTGGTATTATTGTCATAAGGGCAGTTGAGGGATAAAAAGCCTTTCCACCTGGTATGTATAGTCCTGCTTTTTTTACGCTTGTTATTCTTGTACCCAAAATTATACCATTTTGTTCTATAATACAGGTTTTTGGTAAAAAAGCTCTATGAAAGTTTTCTATTTTTTCTTTTGCATATAAAATTATGTCTTTTTGCTTTTGTGTTATTTTGCTAATGGCTTGTTCAAATTCATAATCATTAACCTTTATATTATCGCTATTTGCATTAAAATTATCGAATTTTTGGCAATACTCAAATAAAGCTTTATCTTTTCTTTCTCTAATATCTTTTATAATTTGCCTAACTGTGTTTTCTTGTTCTTCATAATTATTTTGTTTTAAGTACGATTTAAGTTTTTCAATATCGTCTTTTGTGTATATTTCAAGATAGTTCATAATTTGCTCCTATAATAGTTTTAAAATGTTGTATGCAATTTCTTTTTTACTCATAAATGGTAAATGTTTCGTTTTTCCATCTTTGTAGATTATTGTTACTTCATTATTTGGACTGCCAAAGCCTATATCTTTCCTTGATACATCATTTAGCACGATAAACTCTAACCCTTTTTTGTCTATTTTTGCTTTTGCATTTTCTATTAAGTCATTTGTTTCTGCTGCAAAGCCGATTAACTTGATATGAGGATACTTTTCTTTTAGGGTTTTTGATATATCAGGGTTTTGGACAAGCTCTAATATAAACGTATCCTTATTTTGTCTTTTAATTTTGTAGTTGCTTGTTTGCTTTGGTTTAAAATCAGAAACAGCGGCAGCCATAATTACATATGTGTCTTGTTTGCTTTTTTGTATTTGAATATCAAGTGCATTTAGCATTTCTAGGGCAGTTTTTATATTTATGCGTTTAACACCGAAAGGTGTTTCTAAATTAGAGGGGCCGCTTATTAATATGGATTCTGCACCCATATTAAAAGCCATTTGAGCCAATGCAAAACCCATTTTACCACTTGAATAATTACTAATAAAGCGAACAGGATCAATTTCTTCTCTTGTAGCTGAAGCAGTTGTAATAATTGTTTTTCCCTTAAGCGATTTTTCAAAAAATACTGATTCAATACAATCTTGTATTTCTTCTACTGAAGCTATATGACCTCTACCAACACTATTGCAAGCAAGCTCTCCTACCGTAGGTTCGACAAAAATAAAGCCCCGTTTTTTTAGCAAAGCAATATTTTCTTGTGTTGCGGTATTTTCATACATTTTTGTGTTCATAGCTGGTGCAATAATTTTTGGTTTATCGCTTGCAAGTGTAGCCAGACTTACCGGACAGTCTGCAATTCCATAGGCAATTTTTGCTATAATATTTGCTGTTGCTGGTACAATTGCGATTGCATCTGCCCAATTTGCAAGCTCTATATGAGAAATGCCAAGAAAGCTATTTTCTTGCAAAACATCAGTATAAACTTTATTTGAGCTTAGAGACTCAAAAAGGATGCTTGATATAAATCCTTGAGCTTCTTTTGTCATGGCGACCTTTACTTCAAAGTTTTTTTTTCTTAAAGACCTAATAAGTTCGCAAGCTTTGTAAATAGCAACTGACGCACTAACGCCAATTAGTATTTTTTTTCCTTCAAACATTTTTAACCTCGGATTCAAGCAAATTGAGAATTTCTGGGAGTAATTGTTTTTTTCTGGATAAAACACCTGGCAGGTAATAAATGCCTTCTTCTATTTTTTTGAAAGGCAGTTTTTTCTCTATTGGGTGATTTGAAGTAATAAGTATGCTGTTTGCCGATATTATATCGCTAACAAGCAGCATTGTCCAATCAAGATTTTTTTCTTGTTTTTGTAATTGTATCTGATTAATTAGTTTTTCTTTAATTTGATCCAATGCATTTAAATTTGTTGTTTCAACTTGAGATATACCAAATTTCAAACCAAATTCTTCATACGGTTTAAAATCACTATCTAAAATATCTTTTGGGTTTCTTATAGTTATATCGTCTGATTGGGCAAATAGTGCTTTTGTATACTCTATTGTGTCAACTTGAGCAATCCCTGAAAGCTCGTTAATAACTCTTAAATCAATATCAGTGGTTGTTGGCGATTTTCCCCCAACCGTATCTGACAAAATACCAGAAAGCAATACAATTGCTATTTGTCTTGGTATATCAATATTGTGAAACTTATAAAGCTCGCTTACAAGTGTGCAGGTTGAGCCAACAGGTTTTGCATAGAAAAATATTGGATAGGTGGTTTTTATGGGGGATAATCTGTGGTGATCAATAATTTCTAATATCGTTGCAGTCTCAATTCCGTCTACTGCCTGATTTTGTTCGTTGTGATCAACTAAAATGACTTTGCTTGAGAATTTTTTTATCACATCAGACCTTGTAATTATGCCAGTCAATTGATTATTATCTACTACGCTTAATGCACGGTTTGTGTCTTCAAGTAATAATTCTTTTGCTTTTTCAATATATTCAGTAGAGTTTACATATTGGGCATTTTTGCTTGCAAAACTGTTTACCGGAACTGACAATATAATTTTATGTAATGTTTGAGAAGTATCTAGAGAACTTACATATACATTGCCTTTAAAATTAGAAAAATCAATTGCTTCTAACTCACTTTTTGTTTTAATACCCGTTATTACGATTGTATGAGCTTCGTTTTCTATAGCGTATTTTAGTATTTTTAGTCTTTTGCCAACAATAAGTACCACTTTAGAAATATCTAATTTATCAACAAATTCTTTAAAATTTTCAAAAGGCATTGCACCAACAACAATTTGTGCTTCAACCGGACCTTTTTTGCCTTTTTTATACAAATAGCCAGGTAAAACTTTTTCAAAGTTTTCAATGTTTAGTATGTATGTGAGCCTTTGGTTTATTGTGTTCATAAAGAAATTTGAAATTTCAAAAACACTAACTATGCCTTTGAAATTGTTTTGTTCATCCACAACAGGCAACACACGTATATTTTTATTTTTTATATTATCCATCACTTCAAAAAGCGGTGCATTTTCGTTTACGCTAAAAACATTTTTTGTCATTACATCTTTTACTTTAGGGTATATATCTTTTATTAAAACTGGGGGATTTAAATTAAGGTTTTTAAACACAAACGATGTTTGTTTATTTAAATTGCCGCACCTTGCGCTTATATAGTTATTTTGATTGTCTATTTGATTTTTTAAATAGGCATAAGCAAAAGCTGCGCAAACGCTATCTGTATCTGGATTTTTATGACCTATTACAAAAATATCGCTCAATTTAACCCCCTCTTAGAATATGATTTAATAAATTGTTCAATATTCTTGCTGTAGCCCCCCAAATAATTTCAGATTTGTATTCTATCAAATATGTAGTAAAAATTCTACCTTTATATTCGAATTGTTGAAGCTTTAATGGGTATTTATTTATTAAAAAATCTAAAGGTACGCTAAATACATAATCCACTTCGCTTTTATTTATGCAAAAATTATTATTTTTTAAAATACCTACAAATGGATAGACAATAAAATTTGAACTAAGTGTAACTGTTGGTTCAATCTGACTCAAAATTTCAATATTTTTATGGTCTATACCTATTTCTTCGCAAGTTTCTCTTATTGCAGTAAATTTGACATTTTTGTCTTGAGGTTCTTTTTTTCCTCCAGGGAATGCAACTTGAGCAGAGTGAATTGATCCATCATCAATACGTTTTATAAAGTATATTTCCCAATTATCTTTTTTATAAAAAGGTATCAAAACACCTGCTATGATACCGTTAGATTTTATGTTTTTTGCAATTTTTATATTTTTTAGTATATTTATATCAAACATTTACATAAAGATCTTTTATAGCCTCTTCTAAATAGTTGTATTTGAATTTGAAACCTGTTGATAAAATTTTACTTATGTCTACTCGGCTGCCTTCTAATAGTATATTGGCCATTTCTCCATATAAGCTTTTTAATACAAAAGATGGGACATTAAATGGCCAAAATGGTTTGTGAAGAACTTTTGCAATTGTTTGCATAAATTCTTTGTTTGTTTTTTGATCCATACTTGAGCAATTGTATGCGCCGCTTAAGTTTTCATCCTCAATGGCTTTTAGATAAATGTTTACCAAATCATCAATATGAATCCATGTTACGTATTGTTTGCCACTGCCAAGTGCACTTGCAACACCCATTTTTATGGGCTTTATTATTTTACTTAGCGCTCCTCCGTCTTTGTCTAAAACCATAGAGGTTCTTAGTTTAACTACCCTTGTGTTTAGCAGTTGAAATTGATCGATTGACGATTCCCAGTTTTTACAAACATTTCCTAAAAAATCATCTCCAAAAGGGTCAGTTTCTTTAAATATATGGTTGGATGTCACAGCACCATAGCAACCTACAGCAGACGCACTTACTATACATTTAAAACTTTTGTTTATTTTTTTTGCTGTATTAAATAAAAGATTAGCAGAATTTACTCTGCTATCTAAAATAAGCTGTTTTTGATTTTTGCTCCATGGTTTTTCACCAATATTGGCGCCAGCTAGATGCACAATGCAATCGGATTCTTCTATAGCTTTGATATCAATCTGATTTTGCTCTATATTCCATGTATAAACTTTGTAATTTGAATTTTCCTGTTTTCTGCTAAGTATAGCAACACTGTGACCTTTTTGATCTAAAATTTTAGATAATTTTCTCCCTACAAGACCACTGCCACCTGTAATTAATATATTCATAAATATTCCTTATTTTACTACAATAGGAAGCTCTTTTTCAACTTCAAAATATACAAGAGCTTTTTCTTGTGCTAAAACCTCTGGATCATCGTATTTATGACGCAACATTTCGTTGATTTTATTTTGATCTTTTTCTTCTTTTATTTTTTTTAGGTAAAATCTTTTACCCTGATAGTTTTCCTGTAAAAACATATACGCTGCTTTTGGGTTTGATTGAATATTTGCGTAACTGAGTTTATTTAACATAATAAAAGCAATAGTTTTTTCATCAATTACAAACGGTTTTGCATAAAGTGCTATATCAACATTACCAGATGAATCAGCAGTTGCAAGTATTCCTGTTCCTTTAGTATTTTCAAAAAACTCTTTTAAACTCATAAATACCTCCATAATTTTAATTATAATTTACAGTCTTAATTTTATAAGTCAAGTTATTCAGACTTTGTTAAATTTTTTTACAAACCTTATTTGCCAGATATAGTAAATTAACGGTATTACAATAAGGGTTAATGCAGTTGATATAAATGTGCCAAAAACAAGAGATATGGCAAGTCCTCCAAATACAGGGTCTGTAATCATTATTGCAGAACCAAAAACTATTGCCAGGGCAGTTAATAAAATTGGTCTAAACCTGACAGCACCGGCTTCAATAAGTGAATCTTCAAGAGAATTACCTTTTGACATATAATCTAGCATAAAATCTATCAAAAGAAGCGAGTTTCGCACAACTATTCCAGCCAAAGCAATGACACCTATCATTGAAGTTGCACTAAAATACTGATTTAAAAGCCAGTGGCCCCAGAAAACACCTATAAGTGTCAAAGGAATTGGTATCATAATTATAAAAGGCATCATAAATGATTTGTAATATGCAACTAAAATTAGATAAATAAATAAAAGCGCAACAATAAATGCACCACCTAAGTCTCTAAATACATCCAGGGTAAGACGCATCTCTCCTCCCCAAAGTATTTGATAGCGACTGATATCGTGAGGCTGAGATTGATTTAATCCTAAATTGGCAGTTGTTAATTTTACACCATTTGGCAGTCTGTGGTTATCGAGCCAATTGTTGAGTGTTAATACAGCATAAATTGGACTTGACCTTAAAAGATCACCTTCGATATAAACTACATTATGCTGATCTTTACTAAATATTGGTTTGTTTGCTAAGGTTTTTTCCACATGTGAAATACTTGATAATGGAACGCTTTGACCGTTTGGAAGTGTAATTTGCAAATCCATAATTTGAGTAAGACTTGATCTATCAGATTTTTTAAGTTTGATAATAATATTATGCGGTTCCTGGGCAGAATTTGAATGTAGGCTCGTTACATCAATACCATTTACCAAAGCATTTATTTGGCTTGCTACAGCGTAATCATTCAATCCCATCAATGCAATTTTTTTCTTATCAAGGATAATCTTATACTCGACTACATTTTGACCAACAGAATCATCTACGTTAGAGATACCGTAAATTTTTTTAAAATCCTGTTTTATATAATGTGCACTCAAACGCGCTACATTATAATCAGGTCCATAAAGTTCTGCTAGTACCTGAGCTTGTACTGGGGGTCCAGGTGGTTCTTCAAAAAGCTTTATACGTGTTCCCTCATATTGTTTTTCAAGAGGTTCAATTTGTTTGTATATTGCCTGGGCTATCTGGTGAGAAGTTTTGTTGCGTTTTTGTTTAGATATCAAATTTACCCTGATTTGAGCTAAATTGCTTGCCTTTCTAAAAGAATCGTTTCTAACTAATGCAGCAAAATCTGGCGGTGCGGTTTCCCCTAAAAACACCTGATAGTTTGTAATATATGGGTTTTTAGCAAGTTTATCGCATACTTCTTGAGTTATTTTTTGTGTAAACGCAATTGAAGAGCCATCTTTAGCATCCACTTCTATTAAAAAAGTATTTGTATTGTCGTTAGGCAACATTTTTACACCAACACCAAAAGTGCTTAAAGGTCCATTTAATCCTTGAGGTCTTATAAATTGCCAGGCAGGCAAAAGCAAGCTTATAAATAATGCTACAAGAACAATCCCTAAAAATACATTTCTTTTTACTCTAGATGTAATTAAAGGTGTGATCGTTTTTACATAAGCTTTATGTAAAAAATTTTTATGTTCTTTTGCTTTTGATGAGTATACTTCTTTTTTTAAAAAAATATTTGAAGCCCATGGGACAACAATATATGAAATAAGTAAAGATGTAACCATAGCAATCGGCACATTTATAGGGATTGGTCTCATAAAAGGACCCATCATTCCACCAACAAAAGCCATTGGTACAAATGCTAGAATAACTGCAACTGTAGCAATATTTGTAGGATTTCCTATTTCATTTGTAGCAAGTATTAAAGATTCCTTGAAGTTTTTTACAGGACAACAGCTTATGTGTCTGTGAATATTTTCTATAACAACAATTGCAGCATCAACAAGCAAACCAAGTGATAGTATAAGCGCAAATAATGTAATTCTATTAATGCTTTGCCCTATAAGCCAACCAACACCGAGCACCACAAACACTATTAAAGGTATTGTTATTGTTACAATTCCAGCTTCTTTATATCCCAAAAAAAACAACAAAATAACAACAACTACCAAGATCGATATTCCAAGATGCTCAATTAGTGTATTCACGGCATTATTTGCTTTTTGACCATCATTTTTTGTTATAGTAACGTTTATATTTTCTGGTAGTGCTTCTTTTTCAAATCTATTAAGTTTTTCTTTTATTTGATTTGCAACAACCACTGCATTTCTGCCTGCCCTTTTGGCTAAAGCTATTGTAACAGCTGATTGAGGTAAATTTATATTTTCTTTAGCTGCAAGACCATCGTAAAATATCGAATTTGTATAGGTATGGGCTGGACCTTCAACAATGTCTGCTACATCCTTTAAAAAAATAGGTTTACCATCTTTTGCTCCAATTACAATATTTCCAACATCTTCTGTATTTGTTAGTTTGCTTTCGATTTTGATTGGTATGTTTTTATTATCTGTTAAAATTGAACCAGCACTAAAATTTACATTACTTGCACCAATTGTGTTGATTAATTGATTTACGCTTATGCCATAAGAAGACAGTTTTTGAGGGTTAATCCATGCAATAATTGATTTTGGAAAACCTCCGTATATATTTGTAAGGCCTACATTTGGTACGCTTCTTAACTGTTCAACAAGTCTTAATGCAACTGATCTAAGTTTTTCTTGGGGGAGTGTTTTGGAACTTAGCGTAATTGTCTCTATAGGAACATCATTTATGCTGATAGATTTAACAAGTGGTTGAAGTGTGCCAGGTGGCATTCTATCCATATTGCGCATAATTTGATTATAAAGCTTCAGCAAGCTTTTTTCTTCATCTTGTCCAACATAGAATTGTACAGTTACCATTCCAATATTATCTTGAGCGTAACCGTATGTATGATCAACCCCAGATATAGCAGCAACGATTGCTTCAAGTGGCTTTACTACCTGATTGTTCATTTCCTGAGCATTAAAACCAGGTCTTTGAATAATTATTGTTGCAGAGGGAACGACGATTTCTGGGTTATACATACGCGGTGTTTGATAAATTGCCATAATTCCAAAAATGCTTACCGCTATCATTATTAATAATGTTATTTTAGACTCAAGAAAGCTTTTTGCCAGTTTGCCGGCAATATTGAGCTTATCTATCATCTATTACATCACCATTATTTATTGCAGAGAGGTTTGTGGTTGCAATTTTATCATTTGGTTCAAGACCAGATAGGATTTCTACAAAATTGCCTCTTTGGTGACCGGTTTCTACCATCTGGTAATTTGCAATATTGTTTTTTACAACTATTACACCTTCGATGCCAGCTCTTTTTAAAATACACGATTTAGGCACTAAAATAACTTTTTTATAACCAACAGGAATGAGTGCTATTGCATAATCTCCTGCCTGCACATATTCATTTGGCTCAATTTTTGCTTTTACAAGGTAAGTATGTGTAATATTGTCAGCTTTTGGGGAAATAGTGCTTATAGTTGCTTTAAAAGTTTTTTTGTTAATTTCTATTGGTATTTGTTCCCCAATAGTTATATGCTTTAAAGAATTTTCATCGACATAAAACATTACCTCCAAATCATTTGGATCAATAAGACTTATAATTGGCTGCATGGGAGAAACTACCTGTCCTGCATCGACAAATTTATTTGCTACAACGCCATCAAAAGGAGCCCTGATATTAAAATAGCTCATTACGCTACTTGCGCCATTGTAAGCAGCTTTTGCAGAAAGCAATTGAGCTTTAGCAGTTTTGTATTGCATTTGCATTTTTTCAAACTCTTCTTTAGATATCACATTTTCTTTATAAAGATTTGCGTATCGTTCGTAATTGGCTCTAACAAAATCTAAATTTGCCTGTGCTTGATTAACATTCTGACGCATTTGTTCAATTGTATTTTGGGTTTGTATGGGATCAACTACAACAAGTAACTGCCCTTTTTTGACATGTTCTCCTATATTAACAAGAATTTTATCAACTCTCCCCAGATAAAATGTAAATTGATTAAGAGGGCTTGAAGAAATATTAACATCTTTTTTTGAAATTATCGTAGCAGGAAAGCTTGCATAATTAGTAACTTCAGTTTGTTTTACCGTAAAAAGTTTTGATTGTATATGTTCAATCTTTGGTTCTTGCTTATTATTTGAACAACTCGAAATAAAAATTACAAAAGATAACAATATGAATTGTACTAGTAGTTTCACTGACCCCCTCCACGATTCAAATCGTACCAAAAATTAATAAATTTTCAATCTGAGTATATAATATATGACAAATTTAGTCAACTTTTATATCATTTATATTGCATAATTTTAAACTTAATTTCCAGAGTTTTTCTTGAATATGTAAATTATACGAGATTGCTTTAGATTTTGTAGGAATTGCATTGACAAAGTACATTCCTGTATATGAATTTTTTTGGATTGTTTGAAGTGTTTTTAAGATATTTTGTGCACCTTTTTCTACACTTTCACCAATGGGTCCCCAATTATTGATAAGCATTTTTGTATTTATCACACCAGGGTGAGCTGCATTTACTAAAATACCAATATTTTTTAACCTTTGAGCTAAGTAATAGCTGAATAATATGTTGCAAAGTTTTGATACAGAGTAAGCTTCATTTGGATCATAAGAGCTTGGTTTTTCTAAATCATCAAATTCGATATAATCAGCGTGAATCATAGAGCTGATATTTAAAATAATTTTCGGATAGATCTTTTTTTCTAAAAGTTTAAGTGTAAGATAAAAATGAGACAGGTAATTAACTGCAAATGTAAGTTCAAATCCATCACAGCTTAGTTGATAATTTTTACTATATATTCCAGCATTGTTTATAAGTATATCAATTGGTTGTTTTTCTATTACATAAACTATGTTATCAATTTCTTTTAAACACGCAAGGTCGGCAACAATACCATCGCATCCAATTGTTTTTTTTGTTTCTTCTACTTTTTTTGGATTTCTTCCATGAATAATAACTTCAATTCCATTTGTAGCAAAAAGTTGAGCAGTTTTTTTGCCTATACCATCAGTTGAGCCTGTAATTAATGCTTTCATTTGACAATATCTTTAACCCAGCTAATGGCGG
>NZ_JAGDWY010000069.1:14932-16076 GCF_023256235.1 Desulfurella sp. | reverse complement strand
TGGCGGCTGCAACTTTTGGAAACCCAATTGTACTAACAAGTGCAATACAAACACCGATTATTTCGTTATTTGTAGCACCTGCTTGAAGCGCTCTTCGTGTATGAGAATGCACTGCACCTTCGCTTCCTATAGCACAAGCTGCTGCAAGCTGAACCAGTTGTATAGTTTTTTCGTCTAAATTTGCTGTTTTTTTCGCAACTTTACCTAAATTCTCAAGTGAATTAATAAATTCGGGAAAATCTTTTTCTAAATCAATGTAAAAATTAGGCTTATCCATTTTAATACCTCCAGTTTTGTTTTACAATATAAGCGATTTTTTAAACTTTTCAATCTTACTTGAAAAAAAATTATATGTTTTTATATTAAAAATTATGTTAGTAAGATTTTATTCAACTTTACGTGAAAAAAAAGGAAAAAGCGTAGAAATTAATATAGAGTATATAAATATAAAATCTCTGATAGATTTACTTGAGATATCAAATTATATATTGGATAATAACAATCTTTTGGCTGGTACCATGATTTTGGTTAATGGCAAAAATATATCTCACTTAAATGGGTTGGATACTATTGTTCAAAATAGTGATAGTATAGATTTTTTCCCACCTGCTGCAGGCGGATGAGTTTTTTTGACAGGCAGATCCCGGTTTTAGGCGATATATGCCAAAAAAAGCTTAAAAATTCAAGAGTTTTTGTAGGTGGTGCTGGTGGTTTGGGCTGTATTGTGTGTGAATTACTTGTAAGGTCAGGTGTTGGAAAATTATATATTGCAGATTTTGATGTAATAAGTGAATCCAATATTCATAGACAGTTGTTATATACAACGCACGATATTGGAAAACCAAAAAATCTTACAGCAAAAGAAAAATTGGATTCAATTGGGTTCAATTGCCAGATTGAGATTTTTGGAAAAATTGATGAGGATTTTTTGTTACCTGATGTTGATGTAATTGTTGATTGTTTTGATAATAAAGATTCAAAGAATTTGCTTAGTAGATTGGCTTTTAAAAATAATATTTATTTTGTTCATGCTGGTGTATTTGGTTATTTTGGTCAAATATCCACACTTAAAGATAAAAAATTGGAAGATGTTTTTTCATTTGGTAGTCAGGAAAATTATATTTTACCATACACAGTAGGTGTA
>NZ_JAGDWY010000069.1:0-14922 GCF_023256235.1 Desulfurella sp. | reverse complement strand
AGTTGGAAGTTTACAGGCAATGGAGGTTGTAAAAATCATCTGTTCACTTAAACCAAACCTGTTGGATAAAATACTCTGTATTGATTTACTAAATTATGGTTTTGATACGATAATATTAAATTAAGCACTAAAATCAATTAAGCTTATATTTGTAGTGTCTTTTGCATATTGTTCAATAGCCTTAAAGGTTTGCTTCTGAAATTTTAAGTTTTCGATTTTTTTCAATATTTCGTCTTTTTGGACAGGATTGTTTGTATATTTTTCTTGTTCTTTTAATTGATTAATCTGATTATTTATATTGGGTACTAATTGTTTATAATATTTGTTTTCATCTTTTTTGGGACAATATACAATAACCTGGGATTTTCCGCTTGTTGCAGCTAAATACTCACCTTGTTTGCTAATATTTAATGATACGCTACTTGAAACTACATAGCAGCCCTTTTGAATAGCCTGCTTTTTAAAACGACTTATATTATCGGCTTCATGTGTTGAAACTCTACCAATTGAAAATGCAGCGCTGGAGGGGGCATTTGAGCCCCACTCGCCTGGATCAAGCTTATAATGAAGAATAGGATCTAAATTCGAAAAGTTAACCATAGTTTAAATATAACTTGAAAATTTAGCTTTTCAAGTAACTATAGCATGCTTTAGCGCTTTGCGGACATTGTTTTATTTCTTCATTTAGTACTTTTATTGCTTGTTTTATTATAAATTCATTTTTAAGGTGTTTGGGTTCTTTTGTATTATTGTCAATTAGTATTTCTTGAGGTTTTTGTAATATTGCTTTTTTGCTTGTTAAGTGGTGTAAAAGTTCACTTTCTCTTAACACAAATTCATCTTCATTTTTCTTTTTTATTTCGATATTTGGCACAATACCTTCTGCCTGAATACTAAAGCCATTAGGTGTATAGTATTTTGCTACTGTTAATATTAGAGCGTATCCCCCTTTAAGTGGTATAACATCCTGAACATTACCTTTACCAAAACTTCGTTGACCTATTACAATTGCTCTATTGTGATCTTTTAAACAACCAGTTACAATTTCTGCAGCAGATGCAGTACCAGAATTAATTAGCACTACGAGTGGTTTTTTAAAAATTGGCTTATCTTTTGCATAGATTGTCTGGTCATTATCAGGGTTTCTTCCTTTGATTGAAACTATAACACCTTTATTTATAAACATATTTGAAACTTTTGCAGCTTCATTGAGAAGTCCGCCTGGATTGTTTCTTAAATCTAAGATTAGACCTTTAATGTGTTTTTTTTCTAATTTTAATAATGCATTGTTTAATTCGCTTGCAGTGTGGTCTCTAAATTGTATTATTTTAATATAGCCAATATCGCCAAAAAGTTTTGTATCAATATTTTTAATATGTATTATTGCCCTTTTTAACTTAAAAATTAAGGGTTGACCTACGCCTTTTCTTGCTATAGTGAGCTTAATGTATGTGCCTGGTTTACCTCTCATTAACTTAACAGCTTTTTCTAAACTCATTCTAAATGTAGAAATATTATTTATTTTGAGAATTACATCGTTTGCTTTTATGCCTGCTTTATATGCTGGTGTGCCGGGTAAAGGAGACACTACAGTCAAAAAATTATCTTTTTTGTCTATTACTATTCCAATTCCACCAAAGTGGCCTTTCATTGTTGTTTGCATATTTTTGTATTCCTGAGGTGTTAAAAATTCTGAGTGTGGATCAAGTGAGCTAACCATGCCTTTTATTGCATCAATAATTAGTTTAGAAGTAGGTATTTTTTCAACATAGTCTGATTGTACAATATTTAATACCTCACTGAACATTTTAATTTGTTTTTGAGGTAAATTATCATTTTCGTTAGTAACTGCGTTTGATGTGACACTAAACCCAAAGTATAAGAAAACAACCAGAATCAAGCAAATAAACAATAAAGTGTAAAACTGTAATTTTTTAGACATTCATTGCCCCCAAGCTATTTTTTTTATATTATTATTTATAGTATTGTTTCCAGGTATTTTATAATATGCAGCCAAAAATGACGCCATTTTTGCTACGTAAGGTGCTGCTACAACCCCACCATAATTTTGCCCTTTTGGATCAACAACTGTTATTAATATAACAAATTTTGGTTTATTAAGTGGGAAAATAGCTACAAATGAGCCTATATATTTTTTTTTGCTGTACCCACCGTGACCATTTGCTACTTGAGCAGTTCCTGTTTTGCCACCTATCGAATAATTTTTCAATTGAGCATAAATTCCTGTACCGTATTTAACAACATCAGCCAATATGTGTTTTACTTTTTTTACAGTTTGAGGCTTTAGTATTTTTACAAAGTTTTCTTTATATTTGTATATTATTTTATGGTTTTTTGATATATAGTTTAATACATGTGGTGTAATAAGATATCCTCCATTTGCAATTGCACAGTATGCCCTTGCAAGCTGGATTTGTGTTACACTTATTCCTTGTCCAAAAGCCATTGTTGCTAAATCAAAAGGACGTAGGTTTACATAATCCTTAACAATACCACTTTCTTCGCCTGGCAAATCTATGCCAGTCTTTTTTCCAAAACCAAATCTCCATAGGTATTTATAAAAGATTTTTTTATTTTCTTTAAGAGCAATTTTTGCAGAGCACACATTACTTGAGTATGCAAATACCTGATCAAATCTTAAGTATTTATTGTCTTCAACATCTTCTATAATATGTCCAAATACTGGCCAATATCCATTATCGCACCACAAAGTTTCATGGCCATTAAAAGTACCTGAATTCAGTGCACTAGACATTGTGACGATTTTAAATACACTTCCTGGTTCAAACAAAAAATTAATTGGCATATCTTTTATACGAGAGTAGTTTGTGTAATCATAATATTTGTTATTATTGTAACCCGGGACATTATCCATAGCCAAAATTGCTCCATCTGGTTTCATTACTATACCCATAGCCATTTTTGCTTTATGTTTTTTTAGAGTTGATTTGAGTAGATAATGAAGGTAGCTTTGAACAGTTTCGTTTATGGTAAGATGAATATTATCACCATTTTGAGGTATTTTAGTATAATTTAAATTTCCATAAGGTGTTAGGTAAACTTTTTCAAAAATTTTTTGACCTTCTAAATACATATTGTATTGCTTTTCAACACCTATAACACCGTTTCCATTTTCGTCAACAAAGCCAATTATATGAGAAACTGTATTTCCGTATGGGTAGTAACGTTCCTGTAGTTTTTGCAAACCAAAACCAAGCGGTATATTTTTTTTAACATAGTGATAATATTTTATTGGTAATATGCCGAGGTTTATATATTGTTTTTTAGGATTTTTTTGAATTATATCTTGTATGTTGATATTAAATACTTTATTAACAAAATTCAAAAATTTACTATTATCATTTTTTTTTAGATTTTTTAAGTAATATTTAGGATCAATAAATAAATCATACAAAAATAGATTTGTTGCCAAAATCTTACCTTTTGAATCAAATATCAAGCCTCTTTTGCCTTGTACTTGAACTGTTTGTTCCACATCATTTGTATAGATTTGTTTATAACGTTTTGCGCTAAATAACTCTATACAAAAAGCCCTCACAATACTTATTGAAAAACACGCTATTATTACAAAAAAAATTGTCTTGAACCTACTAATTTTCATAAAAATTTTATAGTTTTACAAAAAGTACCCTTAAAAGTAGTTCCATAAATGTTGACAAAAAAGCAATAGTACTTAATAGGATAATTAGTATTTTCATTTTCTTACCTCATTTTTCGCAATTTGAGTTTTCTTTAAAATAAAATAGTTATAAATCGCATTTGCTAAATCCTGCGAAAGTATATTTCTAAAACCCGCTGAACCAAGTAAACTTTCTTCATAATAATTTGATATATACGCATATTCTATTAAAACTGCTGGCATTGCCGTAGTATATCTGATTACATATAGGTTATCTTTTACAGTACCATCATCTTTTAAACCCAGTTTTTCAGATATGTAATTTTCTAAATATTTTGCAAAAGGATAGGAATCCTCGTGCCAGTAATACGTTGTTGTTCCATGCATGTTGGGGTCTGTGGAAGCATTACAATATAAACCTATAAATAAATTTGCACCACTTTCATTTGCCAGTTGTGTCCTGGTAGAAAGTGGTACAAAGACATTTGAGGTTCTATCTAGTTCTACAGAGATACCTTTTGCTTTAAGGTATTTTGCTAATTTTAAAGCTACCGAAAGATTAACAAATGATTCGGGTAAACCAGCTGGTCCAACACCACCTGGATCGTAACCCCCATGACCTACATCTATAAAAACTTTAAACCTTTTTGCTTGTTGAATTTGGGCTGGTGTGGAACAAATTTGTGGTTGTGTTGGTTCGCTAACATTTGGGCTGATGATGGTTACCATTTTCTGGGGATTAATTTGAACTGTTTGAACAAAAAATGATTGGTTTTGCTCTGTTTGAATAGTGCATCTAACAATATTTGGATTTAAGCTGTATTGAACAAGCGTAATGCTATCTATACCTGGTATTTTGTTATATAAAACTTCACTTTTACCAGTTAAAATAGCGTTTTTAAAGGATACTACAAAATAATGTTTATTATTCAAAGTAAAACTTGATTTTGTATATTTTGGTTCTGAGTTTGAACTTATTAAAATTGTTTGATTAGCAACATCAATAGATGTTAATTCTACAGCATATGAAGTTTTTACAAATATGAGAATGCAAAAAATGGCAATAATAAGTTTCATAATCACCCCAAAACTAATAAATTCTTAGCAGATAACTATTATATTGAGCTTGAAAAATACTTGCATATTTATGAAAAACCAAGCGTATTGGATTTGAATTATTTTGTAATAAAATTTTGCAGGTAAAAATTATCAAATTGCTTATTTAACTGCATAATTTTGTATTTTAAGCTATTAAATAAAAAATTAAGTTTTTCTTCGTTTTTTTCTAAAAATATTTTTTTTGCAGTTTTATGTATATCTATATGTAAATACTCAATACTTTTAAAAGATTCAATTTTTCCATAAAATGGATAGACCGAGTAATACCATTTGCCAAAATCGCATTTTTTATGGTCAAATTCAATAATTTTTGATAAATCGTTTAGTTGTTTGTCTGAATCATTGTTTTGCAAAATGTTTCTTATTGTTTTAAAATACTTATAAATAAAATACTTTACTTGAGCTATTTTTAAATCCAGTATTTTTGAATTATTTTGGTGAAATTCTATGAATGTGCTATCTGGTTTAAAATTTTTTACAAAATTTATGAATTCTTGGTATGGTATTGGCTTTGAAATAAAATAACCCTGAAGTAAGTCGCAGGGCAGGTAGTTAAAAAGAAAGAAAAGATACTCGTTTTCTATGCCTTCTGCGGTTGTTTCAAAATTTAATTCATTTAGCATGCTGAGCATATGAGAGCTTATGATAGCAGATTCCTGATTGTTTTGCATATCCATAATAAAATTTTGGTCTAATTTTATGTTGGAAAAAGGGAATTTTTTTAAACTCAAGATAGAAGAGTATCCTGTTCCAAAATCATCCATTGAAAAGTTTATACCGAGTTTTCTTAGAGACTGCATTCTTTGTATTGTTTTGTTTTCATCGCTTAGGGCTATAGATTCTGTGAGCTCTATTTTTATAAAGCCTGGGTCTGTTTTGTATTTATCGATAAGCGCAATAAAGGTATCCAAAAAGTTATCTGTCAGAAATGTTCTGCCTGTTATATTTACAGATATTATTATTTTTAAGCCTTCTTTTTTTATTTCATTTATACTTTCTAATGCTTTTTCTAAAACATAAAAATCAAGTTTTTCAATAAGATCTGAGCTTTCTGCAAAAGGAATAAAATAAAATGGAGAAAGTAAACCTTTTTTTGGATGATTCCATCTGATTAAGGCTTCTGCATGTGTTATAGCTTTTGAGTGTGTATTGTATATTGGCTGAAAGTAAAGCTCAAACTCTTCAAATTCTATTCCATGTATTATTTCATTTGTCAGCATAAAGCCATTTATAAATTCTTCATATATAGAGTTATTAAAAAACACGCACTGATTTTTACCAAGTTGTTTTGCTTTTCTGCAGGAAGCATGAGCATAGTTTACAAGTGTATTGATATTATCCGAATCTTTTGGATAAAGCACAATTCCAGCACTAACTTTTAAGAAAATTTCCTGACCATCAATTTTAAAACTTTTTTGCCTTATTTTGTCAACAGTGTTTCTTGTAAATTTTACGATATTTTGTTCTATAATAGAGCGCTTTAGAAAAATAAATTCATCCGAGCCAAACCTGCTTACTATGTCTTTTGGATCAGCTATCTGCAATCTTAGAAAATCAGCAAATTCCTTTAGCAATTGATCGGTTTTTTCAATGCCAAATTTTGTATTTATTGTAGAAAAGTTGTCTAAATCAATGTAGACTATAGCAAACGATTCATTTTTTTCGATGATTCTTTGAGCTTGCTCAAAAAAGCCAACCTGGTTTATAAGCTTTGTTAAAGGGTCGTGATATATGTTATAGCTAGCCTGCTCTTGTGCTTTTTTTAACTCTGTTAGGTCTGAGAAAAAGCTGAAATAATACGAAATATTTCCGTTTTCATCTTTAATTGTTTTTATAAAAATAATCTCTTCGTAAAGCTCGCCATTTTTTCTTTTATTATAAATCTTACCTTCAAAATGACCATTATGGATTAATTTGTGCCACATGTCTTTATAGAAATCTTTTGAATGATAGTTAGATTTAAGAATCGAAGGATTTTTGCCTTTTGCTTCTTCAAAACTATATCCTGTAATGTTACTGAAAGCTTTGTTTGTATAAATTATCTCATTTTTGCTGTTTGTTA
This sequence comes from Desulfurella sp., assembly GCF_023256235.1. Taxonomy (NCBI): domain Bacteria; kingdom Pseudomonadati; phylum Campylobacterota; class Desulfurellia; order Desulfurellales; family Desulfurellaceae; genus Desulfurella; species Desulfurella sp. The sequence continues at coordinate 8,080 of NZ_JAGDWY010000069.1, read as the reverse complement.
TTACCACACCTTGGTAACTGTTTTCAACTATGTCTTTTAAAAGGATTAAGTCTTTTTCTTTTTTAGAAATAAGTATTGCTGTTTTAATTGCGTAGGAAAAGTTGGTCAAAATTTCTAAAGTGTGCTTATCAAAATAGTTTTTGTGTTTTGAGTATAATAGTATAAATCCGTAATCAAAGTCATTTATTTGAAAAATAAACCCAAATATTGAATTAAAACCATAAGTTGTGGCAGCGTTTTTTAGATAAGACAGTCTTTGATCTTCTAAAACATCATTTGATACAAATGCATTATTTGAGTATTTTTCTAGTATGTTTATCTGGTAGTTTCTTAGGGTTTCATCTTTTGTGTATTGAATGGCTTTGCCTTTTGCTTTACTTAAAGTTAAGTGCTTATCGCTGAATATACCAATCCATCCAAGCTCTAAATCTAAATAATCAAAAACTAAATCAAGAAGAATATCAAAATTTAGCTTTTCAAAGTCTTTAATTAAAATAGCATAGGTTTTATAGATTATATCATCGAGGTTGTTTTTGGTTTGATTCATAAATAAGATTATACAAAAACTAATTTTTAAATCAAATTATTTATGTAAAATATTGAATATATAAGTGAATTATATTATAATTAGTTAACTTAAAGAGATGTAGGGGGTTATATGTCTGTTTTGTTTATGAGCGAGGATTGGATAAAATTGGTTGCAAATCAATGGAATACAAATAATCAAATTATACAGCAAGATTTAAGAAATTTTACTGCAAGCTGGGAATACTATATTGAAGACAGGCCTAATTTGCCACATTTAATGATGGTATGTGAAAAAGGTAAGATAGTTTTTGCAGGTAAAAAAGATGAGAGAATATGTGATTTTGAGATGTGGACTTCACTGGAAAACTGGAAAAAAATCTTAAATAAAGAAATATCGCCCAAAATGGCATTAATGAGCAGAAAACTAAAATTTAAAGGTTCAATGATGACAGCTTTAAAATACATGAAAGCATTTGAAATTCATTTGAATATATTGGGAGAAATTGAAGCGGATTTTAATATTTAGGGGTTTTATATGATTAGATTTAGCGTTGATCCTAATTATGCAGGTAAAAATTTACCTGGATGGTTTATGGTTGCTTCATATCTGCAAAAAAGCATAGGTCAAAGAGTGAAATTTATACCGTATAAAGATTTTGATGAGGCACGAAATGTAGTGCTTTCTGGTACAATTGATATAGTTTATGCAAACCCTTTTGATTGGGTTTTTTTTATGAATGAAATAGGTTTTTTGCCTATTGCAAAACCTCGCAATCACTTTGACGAAGTTATTATTTGTTCAAAAAAATATAAAAGTTATTTAGAACTTACAAAACCAATAAAAATAATATCTGCTCACAAAAAAACATTTGTGCATATGGTGGGTTTGTTTTTGCTTGAGAAAGCTGAAATTGATTTAGATAGTTGTAAATTTAATTTTTCTGGTAGCTATCAAAGTGTAATAAAAAATGTTTTGCAATCAGAGTACGATATAGGATTTGTTTTAAGCGAAGTTTATGAAAAATCATCAGTTATTATTAAAAATCAACTTAATATTTTAGATGTTTCAAACGATGGTTTTGTATTTCATGCATTTTGTATATCGCCACGTTTAATTGAATTGCAAGAAAGCATTACTGAGTCAATTTTGAATTTTAATAGTAAATTATTAGATGATATTGGTTTTGAAGGTTTTGAAACAATTAGCGAAGATGAAATTTTTACAATATCTAGTCTTGCAAACGAATATATTGGAAGTTTAAATCGAGAGGCTTCTTAAAAAATAGTTAATTTCAAATGGGTTTTTAGCTACAAGACAAACATTAGATAACGCTTCAATTTCAAGCATCAAATAACCTCTATAACCAGAACGATGCAGTGCATCTATGATCTCCCTAAAATTGATAATTCCCTTACCCACATTAACGAAATCTCTCTTGAATCTAACCTTACTCTTAGGAATCTGCGCCCTAAGATCCTTTATATGAACAAGCGATATTCTATCATGATACCTCTCAATAAAATCAACAACATCAATACCAGCAGCCTTAGCATGTGCCGTATCTAAACACAGATATAATTCACTAATTTTATCAAGCGCCTTAGCTACCTGCTCTTCAGTTTCAAAGCACGTACGTAAATGATTATGAAGAGCAGGTATCACATTATTGGCAATGGCAGTCTTCGTAAAATCCTCTAATTTTAATAATGCCTCATTACAATCCTTAAATCTAGGAACTACCCATAATACTGAGGTTTTTGATTCCACAGCCCACCTTATATCGTTAATATCCATTCTTGAATACGCACCTGCATTTTCAATATTAATGCTGCTTAATATATCGCTCAATTCCTTAGGATTACTAAGTAATTCCTTAGGTAATAACCGTGTTTCGATTCCAACACCATCGTAACCTATGTCCTTTATTGACTTTAATACGTTAATGAACGCCTTCTTACTCCTTATTTTGCCCCAGGCTATTGTGGTAACGGCTATCTTCATGTAACTCACCCCAATGGTATTTTTACAGGCACACCCTTACGTATTGACTCCCACGCAGCCAAGGCAATTTCAAGCGCTGCACGCCCATCATAAATTGTGCATTTTGGTTCCCTATCGTTAATTACCGAGTCCACAAAGTCCATTAATTCGCTTACATAGGCATCCTCATATCTCTCTGTCCAGTGGGTAGGAATATCATAAATATATGCATTATCAGAAATAGCCATATAGGACGAATTAGTGCCCATACTAATAATAACCTTACCTTTGCTACCATGTATCTCTACTCCAGTGTCGTATCCATACGGAGTATATCCTGAATACTCCGCTAAGCCTAAGATGCCATTACTCATTTTTAAGATTACAAAGAGATGATCATAATCACCCAATTTCTTATACTCTTCATAAACCATTACCGAACCCTCGGCATATACACTTACTACCTCGGTGCCAGTTAAGTATCTAATTATGTCGAAATCATGCGTTAAACTATCAATTAATCGACCACCGCTTAACCTAGGGTCTGCAGCCCATCCCTGGGGCATTGGCGGCGGATCCCTGGTCCACGATTTTATTGTTAATATATTGCCAACTTTTCCCTGGGATACTGCCTCCTTTGCCTTAATGAATGCTCTATCATACCTCCTTTGGTAACCAACGACCACCTTTATTCTCTGTCTTTCTACGTGCTTTATCATCTCATCAACGTCCCTAAGATTCAAGGCTAATGGCTTTTCAACGAAAACATGCTTACCAGCATCAGCTGCGGCTATTACGATATCCTTCTTAGTAAAGGTTGGCGTAGCTATTATTACGCCATCAATATTGCTATTCTGTATTAATTCTTGATAATTACTATATATCTTTATGTCTTTAAGCCCAATCTCCTGCGCCACCTTACGTGCAACATCGATGTTTATGTCTGCAATAGCTACTAATTTTGCGTTCGGTATTTTGGTTGCAACGTTACGTGCGTGTACTTTACCGATACCACCAACACCGATTATTCCTAAATTAAGTACACTATTCATATTTTATTGCGTCAATTGTAATATTAATTATTTAAAAAATTTACTCTGTTTAAACTTTTAAATTTTAATCTTTAGTTTAGTCATGAACATAGGGTGATGGAATATCCCAGTAGCCGTAGGCTATTGAACCGCTGTATGGAAATCTCGTTTCCACAATTGCCTCAATTACAGTAACACCCTCACTCTTAATTGCCTTTCTTAATGCGTCTTGATACGCAGTTGGATCCTCTGCCCTTAGGTATTCTGCTCCATATGCCTTTACGATCTTCTCAAAATCAATTACATAACGCTCTTTACCCTTCCTAAATTCAGTGGCATATATCCTTTCCGCATAACGCCTAATTTGAAGATCTCTTATTGATATCCAACCGAAATTATTTAGGACTATGACTATTATCGGTATATTAAACTGAACGGCTGTTGATAACTCCACGTTATTCATTAGGAATGAACCATCACCCTCAATGGCGGTCACTATCTTGTCCGGCCTCGCTAATTTAGCTCCAATTGCTGCGGGTAATGCAAAACCCATTGTAGAGAAGCCGCCTGAGCTAATAAATGTCAATGGATAATACGTAATCCATAATTGGGAGAATATTTCCTGCGGTAAACCGGCACTGAGCGTTATTATGGCATCTCTAGGAAGTACCTCACGGGTTAGCTTTACGATATTTGGTATGCCCATGGGCGCCTTAGCCCTTAAATCCTCTATCTCCTGAAGGAATTTTGCCTTTAGTTCCTTCATTCTTTGATGCCATGCAGTATTTTCCTTCTTCTTACCTAATTGAACAAGCACCTTATATAACTCGCCCAATGCGGCCTTTGCATCAGCTACGATACCCACCTCGACAGGATAGTTCTTACCTATTTCATGAGGATCTATATCTATATGTATTAATTTTGTTGGTGGTATGTTCAGGGTCACGCCGGGCCTATAGGAACTTGCGGTTTCATCACTAAATGTAACACCCACTGCCAATATCACGTCAGCGTTCTTGGCTAGCTCATTACCAACAAGGCTACCAATATTTCCAATGGAGAAGGCATATAACTCATGATCCTCAGGGAAAGCACCCTTAGCTTCCCCTCGGAATGATGTGACCACAGGCGCGTCTAGAAATTCTGCGACCTTGATTAACTCGTCAGTAGCGTTTGACATGGTAGCACCACCACCAATTAGAATTAATGGACGTTCAGCATTAAGCAGTAATTCAGCAGCCTTCTTAATAAGGTCCGGGTCTGGGTATAACCTGCCCATGGGCATGTAATTCTCCATTATTGGTATATCACCACTCAACTTTGTTACTTGCATATCCATCGGCATATCTATAAGGACAGGCCCTGGTCTTCCACTAATAGCCTTTTTATACGCATTTGCAAGGACCCTGGGTAATTGCCTAATGTTTGTTATCAACCAGGATCTTTTAGTTATGTGTCTCATTAAATTAACGTAATCAACCCAATGATGCCTTTCTATTTCTTGAAAAATACCCATACCAAATAAATAAGTCTGTATTTGACCGGTAATTGCTATAAAGGTTGATGAGTCGACAAAAGCCGTGGCCAATGCAGTAGCTAAATTAGTTGCGCCAGGGCCAACGGAGGTCGTAACCACAGCTGGCGTTTTTCTGTTGGCGCGGAAATAACCATCAGCCATATGCCCGCCCCACTGTTCATGCTTAACGGGTATAAACGTAACATCAGGCTCCATATCCCTTATTGCATCAACTATGGTAGCATTACCATGGCCAACAATACCAAATACATACTTAATCTTATTTTCCTTCAGGAACCTTGCTATGAATTCAGCGCCTGTGTATTCAGGCATGACAATTCTCAATTATTCCATTTTACATCATTATTAAAGTGTTACCCTCATAAAAAGATGATTATTTAAAAATATCCGTGTCCTACATAAAAATATAATAAGGATATATTCATTATTTATTTATATTATTTTTAATGAATATCGTAACCTCATCAAATGTAGGCATAGCCTCTGAGCACGAATGCCTCGTAACCACTATCGCTGCTGCTGCATTAGCAAATCGTAATATATCTCTTACACTCCATCCATTAGGTATTAAATATAAATACCCGTAAAGGAACGCCGCGAGAAAAGCATCGCCAGCACCTAATGTCTTTAATATATTTACTTTAAAGGCTTCCACATCTATCCTCTCTCCATTCCAAAATGCTGTGACCCCCTCATTACCTCTCGTTATTATCATTATCTTCACGTTATTGTTAATCTTCTTTACGTAGTTAATAGCATCATCTATATTGGAAGTGCCAGTCGCAGCTAACCATTCAGGAATCCCACCAACTACAATATCTGCCTTCTCTAATACGGATTCATACCTTCTCAATCTCTCTTGCTTTGCCACATATTTCCAAAGGCTTTCCCTCCAATCTAAGTTAAATAATACCTCAGTATTACTTTCCTTAGCCACCTCCACAGCATATAGGTTTGCCTCATACGAAGGTGTTTCAGTCAATCCCGTACCCGTAACCTCAAGTACCTTACTATCCCTAATAACATTTACCGGTATATCCTTCTTACTTATCCTAGTATCTGCCGTATAACCCGGTGGCCTATAAAAGATAAAATCTGGATCCTTACCTGGAAATATTGCGGCGAAAACAACACCTACAAATGCGTCTGGATCTTCCTTTATGTATGACGCATCAACACCATTTTTAGCCAGGTAATCCTTTATAAACTTACCCAGGGGATCCTTACTGACCTTAGTTATTAACGCGACCTTCATTCCATATTTAGCACACCCAATAGCTGTATTAGCTGCCGTTCCACCCACATACTTCATAAAATGTCTTGCTTGATCCAATGGCGCACCTAAATCATCTGAATACAAATCTATACCTGCTCTGCCTATTATCGCCACATCATAACGCTTCATATGGATCCACATAATCAATCTTAATATTTTAAGTTTTATGACAATCCAATATATCAAGCAACTCCTTAAGTGACCTTATGGTCATGTCGGGTTTTGGATCTAATCCATATAGCGGCTCATCCGTTAACAATACTGTTAGCATATTTACAGCTTTAGCTCCAGGCACATCGGAGTATGCTTTATCGCCTACGTACATGCACTCATCACCTCTTAAATTTAGTCTATTCAGAGCTACGATGAATGGTTCAGGGCTAGGCTTTATTTCCTTAGTATCATCACCAGCTATTATTATTAGGTTGAATAATGAAAGAGGTATAGGTCCCTTCTCTAAACGTTTTATTTTAAGACCAGGTTTTCCATCAGTATTTGCTATCAAACCCAATATATAGCCGCACCTCTTGAGTTCGTACAACGTTTCTAAGGCGTACTGCTGCGGAAGCGTCTTATGGGCCCAGGTATTCCAGTAAATTTCTGTTAATTTTTCAAGTTCATAGGTGGGTACGTGAGTTATATTAAATTGTGTAAGAGCCTCTCTCCACCAAAGATCTCTATTAAAAATACCGCTTATTTCCATCTTCTGTTCTATACGTAACAACGTATTAATCACAGTATCTAAGTTAAGTGAGTACTTCTCTGACAATATACGTGCAATATTATTTAATGCATCACGCCTAGCATCCTTAACTAATACAAGTGTATCATCATAGTCAAAGAATATTGCTTTAATATTCCTAATACTCATTAGATAAAAATTATCAATAATATTTATAAGCCTTATCCTCTAATTAAGAGATAGCCAATGTTTGAAGCAAAACCAATAATTGTAATGCATAGAGCTAATAATAAACGATTAATTAAAAGGGCATTAAGTATTAAAGTACCTTATATAGAAGTCGATGTTGATCGAGATAAAAGTAGTAAGTTAATACTTAATCACGGGCCCGATTATAAATTTCCGCAAAATATTCCGAATAAAATAAGAGCATTTTTAATAAATGTAATAGTAAATAGAGACCCTATATTTAATGCACTTACTTTGCAGGAATTTATGAAATTATATTCAAGTGAAATAGGTATTTGGCTGGACATAAAGACAAAAATTTCTGAGGAATTGATTAAAACATTATCAAAATACAAAACAGCAAAACCATTAATAATATCTACAGGGTATTATGATGAAATACGAAGGTATAAACAATCGTTATCAAACGCTATAATATTTTTAGGAAATGTCGATTATCATCCTCCCACCCCCATATCGTTAGTTAACATGATAAGGGATTCCGAGGCGGATGGAATATCTATAAATCATAATTACATTACTAGAGAACTTGTTGATTATTTGCATATGAATAATTATTATGTAGCAGCGTGGACTGTTAATGATTCAAGAAGGGCAATTGAATTAATTAAACTGAATGTTGATATCATTATTACAGACATACCCGAAATAATACTAAGAATAATACATGGTGTAAATTGAAATATTTAATTCTAAATGTTATATGTATTTATTAATGTGATTATCATATATGCTATATCTTTTATCGAGTCTAATACATCGTCTATACCAAATATCAAGCTCATACTGCTCATGA
>NZ_JAGDWY010000068.1 GCF_023256235.1 Desulfurella sp. | reverse complement strand
ATGGCATTTTATCCCTCTATTCGTTCTATCCCTATGTTATTCTGTCTTTTATGCTTAAATATGTTTTCTGCTATTGCAATAATTAACAGCGTCGTCGTTGCGCCTATTGCATATCCGCTCATTAGCAAGCCTCCGCTCATGCTATAAATTGCCAATTCATAAGCCCATGAAACAGCAAAAGCCACAGCCATGTTGCGAGTTCTTGCAAAAGAAATGCCAAAAATAGCCAATAACAAAATATAAGCGAATATAGGCATGCCAAAAGAATAAACGGCAAGGCTAGGCAAAGACGGCGCACCGCTTATATTTATTATTTGCATGCGATAACCTCTAAAATATCGTTTTAATTAATCCCAGCATAATACTAAATATCTCTAATAGCAGCGGATAAATATACCATGCTATACCTAGCAGCAATAAGCCATATCCTAGCGTAAATATGTAGCCGACTGCACCAAGATTATTGATAAATAAACTAGGCAAGAATACTATTACTGCGTAAGTCAGCGTGTATAATCCTTGCAGCAAGAATACAATTAAAGAATAAATAAACAAAAAGAAATCATAGGTTTTGTTGTTGCAGATAAAGTTAACAATTCAATAATATGCTACGATACAAAACAAAATATTAAAAAAATTGAAAATATAGTAAAAGCTATAGATGTCAAAAAGAGAGAAATAGAAATTAGTGCAAAAATTGTTATTGTTAGTAAAGGCTATGAGAGAGACTTAGGTATTCAATGGGGTGGAAATTATGCCCAAAAGGCTTTTGGTCAAAACTCTTATATGGCAATAGGTGGCACAACTCTTCCTCTGTCAGTTAATGCTCCAAGTACAACCTCAACAGCTGGTATAAATACAGGCGGTTTTTCAGTTAACAATGCTTTTGCAAACAGCAATTATGTTGTTAATACGCCTGCCTCACCCCAATTTGGGAGTCTCTCTTTAATGGTTGGAAATGTTATGGCAAACTACAATTTGGATTTAAAACTATCGCTTGCAGAAATTAACAACTATTCAAAAACTCTTTCTTCGCCAAAGGTTATTACACTTGATAACCAAGAAGCTACAGTAGAAAGCGGTCAAGAAATACCATATACTACAATTACCACAACAGGCACTCAAAGCACGAGCTTTAAAGATGCTGTGCTTTCTTTAAAAGTAACACCGCATATTACAAATAATGGCGATATTATAATGAAACTTGACATAAAAAAAGATTCTCCTGCTGGTGCTGCACCAAATGGTGAACTCATTATAAATAAAAACAACATAACATCTACAGTAATTGTCAAAAACGGTCAAACTATAGCAATAGGCGGAGTATATGAAACAATAACGTCAAAAAGTGAAAATGGTATACCATTTCTTAAAAATATCCCACTATTGGGCTGGCTGTTTAAATCTCAGCAAATTCAAAAACCAGAAAAAGAACTTTATATATTTATAACACCAAAAATTTTATGACTCAAATCATAAATCGTAAAGCCCGTCACGATTATGAGATTATTGAAAGTTTTGAGGCGGGCATTGTACTTTTAGGTAGCGAAGTAAAGTCTATAAAAACAGGAAACGCAAATCTCAAAGATTCTTATGCTGATATAGAAAATGGTGAAGTATGGTTGTATAATTTTCATATCAGTCCTTATAAATTTGCAAGCGAAAAATTCAATCATCAGCCTCTTAGGCCAAAGAAATTATTACTGCATAAAAAAGAAATTGCAAAACTTATTGGCAAAACTAAAGAAAAAGGTTTTACGCTCATTCCCATTAAAGTTTACACAAAAAATGGTCTTATTAAAGTAGAATTGGCATTGGCGAAAGGTAAGAAGCTATATGATAAAAGACAATCGTTAAAAGAAAGGGAGTTGAATCTAGAAAAAGAAAGATCTTTTAAAAATTTGTAATAATCAAACTTGATAATAATTTACAAAAGTATAAAATAAAACCAGAAAATAATAATGGGAGGTTAGAGATGGAAAAAGTATTAGAAACTAATTTAAAAAAACCTGCGATTAAAATTGTTTTAGGTTTATTTTGCATTGCAACATTAAGTGGTTGCTCGACCATGACACCTACACAACAGCGTGTTTTAAGTGGTGCAGGTATTGGTGCCGTAGGCGGTGCGGTAGTAGGCGGACTAACTGCTGGAAGTCCAGCAGCAGGTGCAGCAGTGGGAGCTGCAGTCGGTGCAGGACTTGGCGCAGCAGCAGGTGCATTGACAAAATAATTTTTTTAAAGAGAAAAGAAATAAGTATTAGGAAAGTTTTTTTAAAATTTGATTGACAAAAAAATTTTTACTATTACAATAATTAGTGATTTTTAGTTTGAATAAAACCAGTGGTACGTGGGGTAAGAAGGAGGTTTTATGAAGGTTAGCTCAAATGTAGCTAGCAAGCCATTAATAGATGGTTGGACTATTTTATTTTTTATAATGGCTGCTATAGGTTTATATGGTATGGCTCATGTATTTTTTTATGGTCAAGAGCCTAGTTATGGTGTAACAAGGTATGTTTCGTGGGGTTTGTTAATTATTGGCTATTCGTTTTTGGTTGGTATTACCACAGGCTTATCACTACTTGTTATTATGTGCCATTTATTTGGTTTAAAGCATGTGCAATTAATGGAACGAAAGTTAATTTTACTAGCTCTTACAGCATTATTAGGTGGTTTTTATGTAATTTTTTGGGATTTAGGTGGGCCTTTTAAATTACAGATATTAAGGTTTGTTGTTAACTATTTTCCACCACATATAACTAGTGCTATTTGGTGGATGTCTACGCTTTATGCTTTGGAATTGCCAATAATTATTTTAGAAATTTATTTAGTTTTTACAAAAAACCATAAATGGTTGCTTCCAATTGCAATAATCAGTTTTTTGGTAGGAGTAAGTGCATACAGCAATATGGGTTTTGTTTTTGCTGCTAATATATCCAGACCTTTCTGGTTTGGTGCATATATTCCTATCTTTTTTATACTTTCTGCTTTAGGTTTGGGTGCTGGCTTTGGCCTTATTTTGTGCTATTTTACAAAAAGATTGGTACCTTCACTAGAAGATAAGTTAGCCACTGTATCCCATGTACTGGAAAGAACATTGTTTTTTGTGGTTTTAGCAATGATGTTTTTTACAGGTTGGAGATTTGGAACTGCACTTTATACTTATCAACCAGAAGTTTCTGGGGCTGCCATAGCTTTATTATGGGGTAAGTTATCATTTTATTTCTGGTTCTTTCAGATATTTTTAGGTTTGATAGTACCATTTTTTATGCTAATCAAAAAACCATCAAATACAGGAGCTTTAATTGCTGCAATTTTGGTGATTATAGGTATATTTTTTGAAAGGTATAATACAGTTATAGCTGGTCAACTTGTACCTGTAAATAGCGTGTATTATGACAAAGTGTTTTATGTAAATTACACACCATCACTATCAGAAATCAGTCTATTTATAAGTGCACTTGGTGTAGCTGGTTTACTTTACTTAATAGGCGATAGGATACTAAACAAAAAATTTGCTCAAGAAGTGGAAACTGAAGAATCTTCCCATTAAAGTGTATTTTTGTGACTGCTTTTTTAAGCAGTCACTTTCTTAATTTTTGAAGTAGTATCTAAATAAATTATAAAC
>NZ_JAGDWY010000067.1:108763-126860 GCF_023256235.1 Desulfurella sp. | reverse complement strand
TTATTATTTGTTTATTTGACAAAAACAAAAAAATATTGTAAAAAAAGTTAGTTATTTAAAAATGAATGCTGTTTAAAAAATTGGAGAGCGTATGAAAATTGTAAATTTGGATAGCTTACAAAATCAACCAGTAGAATTTAATGGTAAAATTGTATCTGGTGTTAGTATTAGATGGCTCATAAAAAAAGAAGATGGTGCACCAAATTTTGCTATGCGCTATTTTGAAATGCAACCTCACACAGAAATTCCCGCACACTTTCACCCATGGGAACATGAAATTTTTATATTAGATGGAGAGTGTGAAATTACTGCTGGAAATATTACTAAACATGTTTCTAAAAACTCAGCAGTCTTTATTGAACCTAATATAGAACATTCTTACAAGAATAATAGTGACAAATTATTAAAATTTCTATGTATTATACCCCATACGTAAGAAACCAAAATACCTTTTTCCTTGATTTTTACTGAAATGCTTATATATTAACGAGTTGTCATAATTTTTGTAGTGTTTTTGTTTGCAAAGGATAAAAAATGGAAGATAAAAAAGTTAATCCATATATTATAGCATTAACTGTTATGCTACCTACTTTTATGGTACTCATGGATACCTCTATTGTTACTGTGGCGCTTTCTTACATGGCAGGACCATTATCTGTAACAACAGATGATGCTACCTGGACACTCACAGTTTATCTAGCTGCCAGTGGTATAATTTTACCTATAACAGGTTTTCTTGGAAATAAATTTGGCAGAAAAAATTACTTTCTTATAAGTATAATTGGTTTTACTGTGAGTTCTTTTTTGTGTGGTATTGCTCCAACTCTTGATTTATTATTACTATTTAGGGCTATACAGGGTTTTGCGGGTGGTGGTTTGCAACCCATATCCCAAGCAATACTAATGGAGAGTTTTCCGTTAGAAAAAAGAGCCCAAGCCATGAGTATTTTTTCAATTGGCGTTATATTTGCCCCTATTTTGGGACCTGTAATAGGCGGGTGGATTGTAGATAGTTACTCATGGAGATGGATGTTTCTAATTAATGTACCATTTGGCATATTAGCAACAATAATGACACTAATGTTTATATTTGATCCACCATATGCAAAAGCAAATAAAACTTTAAAATTAGATTATGTGGCTTTAAGCTTTATTGCAATAGGTATTGGTGCACTTCAGGTAATGTTAGATAGAGGACAGGAAGATGATTGGTTTAATTCAAATTTTATTGTAATTTTAGCACTTTTGAGTTTTTTCTTCATTTCAATGTTTTTGATAAAAAATTATTTTTCAGACAAACCAATTATCAGAATGAGTTTACTTAAAGATAGAAACTACGCTATAGCAACACTTGCTATGTTTTTTTTGGGATTTTTGTTTTTTGTTACGTTAACTCTTTTACCAGAGCTTATGCAAACATTAATGAACTACGATGCTTATAAAAGTGGTCTTATTATGATGCCAGGCGGTATTGCCAGTCTAATTACTGTCATATTTATTGGTAGAGTATCAAAAAAAATTGGTTTTAAAACTCTTATAATATTTGGCGTGATTATTGGACTATATGCATTATACTTAATGGAGCAAATTAACCTAACTGCATCACCTTATTTTTTGCTTCTTGGGCGAGTACTTATCGGTTTTGGTTTGCCTCTTATATTTATTCCTATAAATGTGGTAGCGTTTATATTTTTAAAAAATGAGGATATGGGTGAAGCAAGTGGTGTACTAAACTTTGCAAGAAGTATTGGTGGAAGTTTTGGTATATCGCTTATGGCTTCTACTATGCTAGCTCACCGTGAAGCTTTACATAGAGATGCTCTTGTTAGCAATATAACTTTTTCAAATCCTATTTTTCAAAATTACCTTCATACACTTTCTAGTTATCTATTTACTTATGGTGGTTTTAATCCTGCTATTGCATACAATAAAGCAATTGGCTTAATAAATAATACAATCAATGCACAAAGCACTATAATGGCTTTCCAGGATGATTTTCATTTAATGATGTGTATCATACTTGTATTTTTAATTTTTTTGCCATTTATTAAAACCAAAACACAAAAACCACAAAAAATTATTATATCTGAAATGTAGTTTTTCTCTTTACCTTAATTTGACTTTAGTGTATAGTAATAAAATAAAAATGTAAAGGAGGAAACGATGGATATTAAAGGTAAAATCGTAAGTTTAGGTTTAGCAGCGACTCTTTTAACTACAAGTTTAAATTTAACAAGCTGCCAAACCCTACAACAACCTACACAGCAAGGATACCAAGGTGCTGGAGCTGGTGCTTTATTAGGTGGCATAGCAGGAGCTTTGCTAAGTCCAGACAATAGATGGAAAGGTGGAGCAATAGGTGCAGCAATCGGTGCAGTTGCAGGTTATACGCTATCGCAGATACAGGCCCAATCAGCCCAGCAAGCAGCCCAATATAACCAGCCTGTTCGATATGAAACAACAACTAATGATGGAACACAAGGTGTTGTCCAAGCAGAACCAATTGGTTATAATCCACAAACAGGTTGTAAAAAAGTTAGAATTAAAACATGGCAAAATGGCCAATTGATAAGTAATGTTGTAAAAGAAGTTTGCCCTGCACAATAATAAAAATACACCAGCAAAGCATTATTATTATATAATAATAAAATGTTTTGCTGGCAGCTAATTTAAGTTTCTTCGTAAGGTTCAAAGTCTACTTTAGCGGCTCCACATACTGGACATTCCCAATCGTCAGGAAGTGTTTCAAAAGGTGTACCGGGTGGAACATCAGCATCGGGATCGCCTTTTTCTGGATCATAAATGTAGCCACATACTTTACATTTGTATTTTTTCATATACCCTCCTGGTTTGATTCTAAAAGTTTCTTAAATGTTGCAAATATTTTTTTATGCCTCATTTCGTCTTTTAAAACGTCTTCATAAATAGCTTTTGTTTCAAGATCATTTTCTTGTTCGCACACCATTATGTGTTTTTGGTACATTTCTATGGCACCATCTTCTGCTTTTTCGTTTAAGTCCATTATTTCAACTAAATCGTTAGAAAAGTGGACTATGTCTGGCGTTATGGCTTCCCTTCCTCCAAGCGCTACTACACGTTTGGAAAAACTTTCTGCATGTTTCATTTCTTCAACAGAAATACGCTCAAGCATTTCCCTAATAACCGGATGTTTATCCTTTGGCATTCTATAGTGACCGGCCATATACTGCATAATTGCACCAATTTCTGATTGAATAGCTTCGTTTAAAATATCAATAATTTTTTGGCTCATGTCATCTCCTTGACTTTTTGAGCTAATTGTTTGCCAATTTCAAATGCTTTTTGTAAATCTTCATCAGTTGGTCTAAATCTTACTCTGAATGGCTCAAGTGGCATAGCAAACTTTATATCTTTCATTCTTTGAGCAATAAGCTTCGAAGCTTCACCGCTCCAGCCGTAAGATCCAAAAGCAAATCCCATCTTACCTCTAATTTTAATTGTAGCAAGGCTTGATAGAAATTCCCAGATTGGCTCTACTGCATCGCCATTTATAGTAGGAGAGCCGACAGCAACTAAAGATGCTCTTTGTACTGTATCCAAAAGGTACGGTTTTTCTTTTTCAATAACATCAACAATATCTTTTGTTATTACTTTTACACCTTCTGATTGTATCCCGCGTGCTATTTCTTGAGCTAATTTTTTCGTATAGCCGTATGCAGAAACATAAAGCACAGCGGCTAACTTTTCCTGCATAGGTTGAGACCATTTTTTATATAGCTCGATATAGTGCTTTGGTTGTGTAAGTATTGGGCCATGACTTGGTGCTATAATATCTATATCAAGCTTTTCAATTTTTTCTATGTGTTGCAATACATACTCTTTAAACGGTCTCATTATGCCATCAAAGTAAAACCTAAAATCTTCAGAAAAATCTTCTACCTGCGTATCAATCATCCTCTCATCGCAAAAATGGCTACCTAAAAAGTCACATGTAAAAAGTACCTTACTTTGCTGTATATAGGTAAACATTGTATCTGGCCAATGCACAAAAGGAGCAATTATGAATTTTAATGTCTTTTCACCAAGATCAATTTCCAAATTATCATCAGCTTCTATGCAATCATAACTTGCATTAATAATGTTATCCAAAAAAACTTTACCTTGTTTACTAACAATCAATTTGACATTAGGCATATATTCTAACAATTTTGGCAAAGCACCTGAGTGATCTGGCTCATTGTGATTTACAACCAAGTAATCAATTTCTTCTGGCTTGACATTTAATTTTTCTAAATTTTCAAGAAAACCTTCAAAAAAGGGCTCTTTCACTGCATCAATTATAGCCTTTTTATTTGTGCCTTTGACCAAATAAGAATTATATGTTGAGCCATGTGCTGTGCGCATTATGATATCAAATATCTTTAATTCAGGATCAAGCGTTGCAACCCAATATATGCCATCTTTTACCTCAAATGGGTCTCTTCCTGCTTTCAAAGTTTGCCTCCTAATAAAAAAGGGGCGAGCGTCTTAAAGCGCCCGCTCCAAAACGTTTTATTCTACTTTAATTTCCTTAGAGTTTTCCCATACACCGTGAATATTACAGTAACCCCATGCAAAAAGTGTTGCGTCTTCTTCGAGTCTAATCCTGAAAGTTGCTGTAGAATCTGTTACTTCTGGTTCAAAAATAAACTTTCCTATTGATTTTGCTACACCACTTTTTGGTACAACAAAACCTTCGATCCATCCAATATAGTGCTCTTTTGTGTTTGGATGCGGTATATCTTTGCCTACAGTTACGGTTACACTAAAAAATTCACCTTTTTTAACTGTACTTGGCGCATCAATTGCAGGAACATGTTTTTCTTTTTTTTCATCTGCCTCATATTTAACAAAATCTGCTAACTTTGACATAAAAACCTCCTTTTATTTTAATAATTCAAAATCACTTTTTGCTACTCCGCAAACTGGACATACCCAGTTATCTGGTATATCTTCAAATTCGGTACCTGGTTTTATGCCACCATCTGGATCGCCAACTTCCGGATCATAAACCCAACCACATACTTTGCAAACATACTTTTTTCTAATTTTTGATTCTTCGTGAATTGGTGTAGATTTTGGAGCCTGAGCATTTTTAATCTCATGATAATACGCATAAGTCATTGGTTCTTCTTTCTTAAATATATCGGCATCAATTACCTCGCCAATATAAAGTGTATGCGTAAATACATCCAAACTGTTTATAACACGACATTCTATAAACCCCAATGTATGCTCAAGCACAACAGGTATTCCATTTTTTGTAAGCAGGTGGCTTATTTTTTCAAATTTATCAATATTTCTGCCACTTTTAAAACCGAAATTGCCAATAAGTGATAAAGGTGCCGTTTTAGCTATTATAGAAATAGTGAATAATTTGCTTGTTTCAATAAATTCATGAGTATAGTTGGATTTATTAATAGATATGGCTATAGTATTGGGATTATCTGTAATTTGAAATGCGGTATTTGAAATTTGGGCATTGATTAAGTTATCCTTTTTGGAACCTACTATATACAATCCATAATTAATTAAAAAAAGTGCTTTTTCATTCATAATAAACTTCTTTAAAATTTTTCAAAAGCGCTAGCTGGTGCGCCACATACTGGACATTTATCTGGTGCTTTATCTAATGCTACATAACCACATACGCTACATAAAAATATATCTTTGAAATCTGCGTCTTTATTTTGCTCTAGAGCTTCTTTGGCTTTTTCATACAAGCTTCTGTGATCTTTTTCTACCTGCAAAACCTGGTTAATCCACTTGGCCGCCTTATCTTGATTTTGCTCTTTTGCTACAGCTTCGTAAGCAGGATACATTTCTTCGCTTTCAAAATTTTCGCCTTCCCAGGCACTTTTAACATTATCAAGTGAACTTCCAATACCGTTTAGCAACTTTAAATGCCCAGATGCATGTATTACTTCTGCCTGGCTAATTGCTTTAAATAGTCTTGCAATGTTTGTTTTTCCCTCTTTTTCCGCTGCTTTTGCATAATTTAAATATTTCATGTGTGCCTGAGATTCACCTGCAAAGGCTTCCCACAAAAATCTTTCCGTCATCTTTCCCATAATTACACCTCCTTTTTCTTAAACGAATCTTTACTACCGCATTGTGGGCATTTTCTGGGCTTACACTTAGACTCTTTCTCGTAACCGCATTTTTCACATTTGTAAACTGCCATTTTACGCCTCCTTTAACCTTGACTATTCTACCATAATTTTAATAATAATTATCAAAATGTCAAGGCTCAAGTATGATACTGTGCATTAATTTTTATATATTCGTATGTCAAATCACTGAAGTATAAATTAAAGTTTGATGCGCCAATATTTAAGTTTATATATATTTTTATTGAATCATTTTGTCTCATGTATTCAAGAAGAGCAATTTTATCAAATTCTTGCGGTCTACCCCAAGAATAAACCAAAAAATCACCAATTTTAATTTCGAGTTTTTCTACATCAATATTTGCGCCAGAATATCCAACAGCTGCAATAATTCTACCCCAGTTTGGATCTTTGCCAAATATTGCAGTTTTTACAAGCAATGAATTGGCTATACTGCGTGCAACCTTTTGTGAATCTTCATCGTTGTCTGCGCCAAAAACAAGCACTTCACAAAATTTAGTGGCACCTTCTGCATCTTTAACTATCTCTTTAGCCAAATATACGCAACACTCTGTGAGCTTATCAACAAAGTATCTGAAAAATTCGTTTTCTTCGTTTATGGGCTCTCCTACTTCATTTAGACTGGCAATAAATACTGTATCATTTGTTGACATATCTCCATCTACGCTAATTCTGTTAAAAGATTTATCAACAGCTTCTTTGAGAGCTACTTTTAAAATATTCTGATCAATATTTAAATCAGTGACTATAAAAGAAAGCATTGTTGCCATATTGGGATGAATCATGCCGGCACCTTTTGCAACAGCACCTATATGAAATATCACACCAGCGTATTCGCACTCAATTGATATAATTTTTGGATTTTTATCTGTAGTTAAAATAGCTCTGGCTAAAATTTGTGAATTTTTACCTAAATTTATTTTAAGCTTGCCTAAAGCATTTGTTACTTTTTTTGTTGGAAATTCTTCGCCAATAATACCTGTTTGAGCAATAAAAATTTCATTTTGTTTTATGTTTAATTCGTTTGAAAGTGCTTTTGTTATTTCTTGTATAGCCTCAATCCCATTTATATTACATGCATTGGCATTGCCACTATTAATTAAAACTGATCTTATATTTTTTTGATTTTTTAAAAGTTCTTCATCGTAAATTACACAATGTGCTTTTACTTTGTTAGTTGTAAAAACTGCGGCAAAAGTTGCTTCTTTTTCAAAATAAATTAAAGCTAAATCTTCACCTTTTCTCTTAATACCAGCCCTTACAGCCGAAGTCTTAACTGATTCAAATACATCAAATCCATCATTTGTAATTTTGCAATTCATGGGTAATGCGGCTTTAATTTTAAGCCTTCCTCCTCCTTTAAACCAAACATAATATTCATATTCTGTAGAGCTTGTGAGCTTGCACCTTTTAGTAAATTGTCAACAACACTTAATATAATAAGCCGATTATTTTCTTTATCAAGTGCAAAAGACACATCACAGTAATTTGTTCCGCTTGTATTGTTAATTTTAGGTAAATTTTTAGAAACCCTTACAAATGGTTCATTTATATAAAATTTTTGGAGTTTTTCAAATAAAAACGCTTCATCAAAAAAACTTTTAAGCTTCGCGTATACTGTAGCCAAAATTCCTCTATTTATTGGGAGCAAATGTGGAACAAAAGTTACGTTTACAGGTTCAGTTAGGCTAAGCACGTTTTGTATTTCTGGTTGATGACGATGACTGGCAGGTGAATACGCTTTAAAAGAAGCCTCAATTTCGCTGAAAAGCAAATCTTCTCTTAGAGTTTTGCCAGCTCCAGTTACACCGCTTTTTGCATCAATAATAATATCGCTTTCAATAATATCTAAAAAAGGCAGTACAGCCAAAATACTAGCTGTTGCATAACAGCCGGGATTTGCAATAAGTGAAGCTTTTTTAATTTTTTGCCTATTTAATTCAGGTAAACCATAAACTGCTTCTTTTATTAAATCAGGGCACAAGTGTGGTTTATACCATTTTTCATACAAATCTTTAGGTAACCTAAAATCTGCGCTTAAATCAATAATGCGAACTTTTCCAAATAGCTTACAAACAAGTTCCATTGATACACCATGCGGTAAAGCTAAAAAGACAACATCTAAGTTAACACATTTATTTTCATCTATAGGTTCTATTATGTTGTCGCAAATATTTTTTAAAGAAGGGAAAACATCACTTAAAGGCTGTCCTACATGACTTCTTGCTGCAAGATAATCTATTTCAACCCAAGGGTGGTGTAAAAGTAACTTGACAAGTTCCAAACCCGTAAAGCCACTTACACCAACTATGCCAACACGTAGCATAAATAAATTTTATCGCTTTGACCATTGGAAAGATTTGCGCGCTTTCTTTAAACCGTACTTTTTTCTTTCTACACTGCGTTGATCTCTTGTTAAAAAACCTAAAGGTTTTAAAATATTGCGAGCTTGTGGATCAAACATAACAAGTGCTTTGCTTATACCGTGTCTTATTGCTTGCGCTTGTGCAGAAAGGCCGCTACCTAAAACCTGACAATCACAATCAAGCTTTGACTCATAACCTGTTACTTTAAATGGCTGCTCAATTATAAGTTTTAAGCTACTAAGCCCACCAAAATATTCGTTTAATGATTTTCCATTTATGCGAATAATGCCGCTGCCTTCTTTGAGCCAAACCTTGCTAACTGCAGTTTTTCTCTTGCCGGTTGCATAGTATTTATCCATATTATTCTCCTACCTTTACCTCTTGGGGTTTTTGAGCTTTGTGCGGATGATTTTCATCTGCATATACTTTAACTTTATTAATAAGTTTTTTAGATAACCTATTCTTTGGTAACATACCCCAAACTCCATGCTTAATCATCTTCTCTGGATCTTTAGCCAATAATTTTTTTGCTGTAATTTCCTTGATGCCACCCATAAAGCCACTATGTTTAAAATACTTTTTCTGGTCAAGTTTTTTACCTGTTAATATAATGTCTTTGGCGTTGATTACTACTACAAAATCCCCGCAATCGACATTTGGAGTATATGTTGGCTTATTTTTACCTCTTATTATATTTGCTATTTTTACGCACAAATCACCAAGCACAACCCCTTTTGCATCTATCAAGTACCATTTTTTATCTATTGGCGCGTTTTTTGCCACAAAGCTTTTCATTACATACTCCTCCCATTAGAATAAGACGGATCATATATTAAACAATTAAAGCCATTTTGTCAATTACTTTTTCAGTTTAGAATTACTCTTGATTAATTGAATTCTTTGAGTAAAATAATAATTGTGAGTACATGTAAACTTATTATAATAACAGGTAAAGTTCAAAATGTAGGTTTTAGAGCATACCTAGAAGATATAGCAAAAGAATTGGGACTCAGTGGGTATGTAAAAAACGTAGGTACTAATACAGTAGAAAGTGTTGTGTGTGGTGAAAAAGAACTCATCGCTCAATATATAAGTGCTTGTAAAATTGGTCCAAAGCATGCAATTGTAGAAAGCGTTCAAGTTAAAGATGCAAAAAATGATAATTATGAGGGGTTTAGTATATGGCTATAGAATATGAAACAATATTAGAAAAAGCAATTGAGTCTTTTTTTTCGGATAAATATCAACTTGCAAAAAATTACTTTGCAATTTTAAATACCAGCTCAAAATTTGCCCATATAGCTTATTTTGGTATCATTTGTATTGATTCTATAACAAGTGGGTATGTTGAAGCCAAAGATTTATTTAAATATTTTTTATTGTCCGATTACGTTTCTCAAAAAAACATGATAGAGTATTTTTTTGACCATGAAATATCTTATGAAGAATTTAGCATAGATGAAATTGATTACAATAATCAAACTATAATGTTAGAATCAATAGAAGCAGATAGTACATACAGTGATATAATGCTTGGTGAAATATTTGAAAAGATGGGTGATGCTCAAAAAGCACTTGATTATCTTACTAAAGCTTTACAAAAAAGACCTTTTGATAGTCTACTTCATAAAAAAGTCAGCAATCTAGGTAAAAATTTAAAACAATGAACAACTTGCTTGATTCTTTAAAAAAATCTCTGAACCAACAGTTAAAAGCAGTAAAAAAAATAGAAAACATACTGGATGATTCATTTGTGGAAATCATTAATCAAATAGAGAACTGTAGTGGTAGAATCATTTTTCTTGGGGTTGGCAAATCAGGCCTTATCGCAAGAAAAATAGCTTCAACTTTATCAAGCATAGGTGTTGCTTCAATATTTATCCACCCAACGGATGCATACCATGGCGACCTTGGTATGTTAAGGCCCAATGATTTGGTTATTTTCATATCAAATTCAGGCAATACATCTGAAATACTTGGTTTGGTTGGTCCTATTAAAAGAATGGGGTTAAAAATTATTTCAATTATTGGAAATACAAATTCTGAGCTTGCACATTTAAGTGATTTTATTTTAGATGCAAGCATTGAAGAAGAAGCCTCTCCAATTAAACTTGTACCCATGGCTTCCACCACAACTGCGCTTGTAATTGGTGACCTCATAGCCTGCGGTCTTATCGTAAAAAGGGGTTTCAAAGACGAGGATTTTGCAATGCTACACCCAGGTGGTTCTATTGGTAAAAAATTACTTACATTCGTAGAAGACCTAATGCATAAAGGTAAAGAATTGCCTACTGTTTATTTGGATGAAGGCTTTGAACAGGTACTTTACGAGATTTCATCAAAGCGCTTGGGCGTTACCTTTGTAGTTGATAATTCGTTGACACTTTTTGGTGTTATTACAGATGGAGATTTAAGAAGGATTTTAGAAAAATACAAAAGTGGAGTTTTTAGCCTTAAAGCTAAAGATATGATGACAAAAAACCCAAAAATAATTGAAAAAAAAGCACTTGCAATTAAAGCTGCCAATATGATGCAAAATTACTCAATTACGAGTCTTGCCGTGTGTGAAAATAATAAAATTATTGGCGTTATACATATTCACGATATAATGAAAGCAGGTGTCATATAGTGATAAAAGTTATTGTAATGGATGTTGATGGTGTCTTAACTGATGGCAGGATTATCATTGACGAAAATGGCGCAGAATATAAATTTTTTGATGTGAAAGATGGACATATCTTTCACATAGCCCAGAATTTAGGTTTAAAAATAGCATTTATTTCTGGCAGATACTCCAAAGTTACCACGCAAAGAGCAAAAGAGCTTAACGTTGAATTATGCATTCAAAACCAATTGGATAAAACACAAGCTCTTGAATATATAAAAAATTATTACAATGTTGACTACTCAGAAATTGCCTATATTGGTGATGATATTATTGATATTAAACCAATGGAAAAATGTGGATTTAGCGCAGCACCAAATGATGCCCACCTAAAAGTTAAAATGGCAGCAAGCTATATTTCTTCAAAAAATGGTGGCAGAGGAGCAGTCAGAGAAATAGTAGAAGAAATTTTGAAAATTAATGGTTTCAAAAACTTTTGGGATTAACAGATGTGGGTTAGAGGTACAGAAATTGTTCTTGGCATTATAACAATTATTTTAATTATGTATATATCAAAAAGCGTGTTTAATATTCAAACAACACAAAAACAAAAAACTCAAATTAGCTCTTATGCAGAAGATATTCATATAATAAGGCTTTCTGATAATTCAACTCAAATAGTAAATGCGTCATTTGCTCAATATATTGGTTCTACTATTTTTGCCAAAAATGCTTCTTTTTTTAACAAAGGCAAATCAAAGTTTAAAATATCAGCAAATGAAGTATATATTTACCAGAACAATAACGCTTCGCTTATAGGCAATTGCACAGCTAAAGGTAAAAACTTTTTAGTAAAAACTCAAAAAGCTTACTGGGATAATGCAAACGAAACTTTATCTTCAAACACAAATACCCGCTTAGAATCAGAAAAAATTGATATAAAAAAATCAAATGGTTTTGCTTACAACAAAAACACAAATACATTGGTGGTATACAAGGTAGATTTATGGATCAAATAAAGACTCTAAGATGCGCTTCGGATAAATCAATTTCTCACAGAAGTGCAATTTTTTCCAGTATTGCATCAGGAAAAACGACAATAAAAAACTATCTATTTGCACAGGATACCTTAAATACGCTTGAAGCATTTAAAAAACTAGGTGTAGATATTGATATAGATAAAATTAAAGTAACAATTAAAGGTACAGGTAAATACTTAAAAGAGCCTTTTGATATCATTGATTTAGGCAATTCCGGTACAGGCATCAGATTAATAAGTGCGGTGTGTGCTGGTCAGAGTTTTTTAAGTATTTTAACCGGTGATAACTCACTAAGAAATAGACCAATGAAACGCATTATTGAACCATTAACCCAAATGGGGACAACTATCCTATCAAGAAAAAATTTTTTAGCACCACTTGCAATATTTGGCAAAGACAAGCTAAAAGGCATTAATTATACTTCCAAAATATCATCAGCTCAAGTAAAATCAGCAGTCTTGATTGCAGGACTATACACAGATGAAAATGTAGAATTTAGCGAACCGCAAATATCCAGAAACCACACAGAAATAATGTTAAAACAGTTTGGTGTAGATGTGATTATTAAAGACAACAAAGTTTCTCTGGATAAATATAGAGAATTAACTGGTGGCTTTGAATTAGATGTACCAGCAGACATTTCATCCTGCGCATTTTTTATGGTAATGTGTGCATTAAAACCAGATTGTGAGGCAGTATTTGTAGATTGTTTAGTTAATCCAACACGTACTGGACTGTTAAAAGTTTTTAGTCAAATGGGTGTAAATTATGAAATATTAAATAAAAAAATCATGTGTGGCGAAGAAGTTGCAGATATTTTAGTTAAATATTCGCCAAATCTAAAACCATTTTCCATTGATGGCAAAATTTTACCTACACTAATTGATGAGATACCAATATTATCAATACTGGGTTTGTTTTCAAACGGCAAAAGTATACTGAAAGATGCAAAAGAATTAAGAGTTAAAGAAAGTGACCGTATTAAATCAATTGTTGAAAATTTAACAAAATTGGGCGTAAAAGTAGAAGAATTTGAAGATGGTTTTGAGATAGAACCTACAAAAAACTTTCAAAAAGCCTACATTGAAACCTACTTCGATCACCGTATTACAATGAGCTTTTCTGTACTAAAAGCGCTTGGCTATAACATTGAATTATCCGAAACAAAATCACCTGCAACCTCTTATCCAAATTTTTTTGAACATCTGAAATATTTAGGGAGTTGATTTATGAAAACTGCATTAATTGAAAAATATCAAAATAATCCTATTTCTTACAAAGAAGCTTTGGATTTATTTGAAAAAGCTGATTTTTTAGACCTAGCTCAAATTGCCAAAAAAATAAAATTGTCAAAAACTGGCAATAAAGTGTATTTTACCATAAATAAGCATATAAACTACACAAATATCTGTTCATCAAAGTGTCTGATGTGTGCATTTTATCGAAACGAAGGCGACAAAGATGCCTATACTATGAGTTTTGAGCAGGTTGAAAAAGAGTTGTCCGGTATTGAAAACTTAAAAGAAGTACACATTGTTGGCGCTTTGAACCCAAAACTTGATTTTTCATACTATATAAAATTATTGGAGACGGTAAAAAAAGCTGCGCCGTCTGCCAATATTAAAGCTTTTACGGCAGCCGAAATTGATTTTTTCTCTAAAATCAGCTCTCTAAGTCACACAGAAGTTTTAGAACAATTAAAAAAAGCGGGCTTGCAAACAATGCCAGGTGGTGGTGCAGAAGTTTTTAGCAAGCGTGTTAAAAAAAAGTTATACCCAAAAAAAATTGGATTTGAAGAGTGGGCTTATATTCATGAACTCGCTCACAGTATGGGTATAAAAAGCAACGCAACGCTTCTTTTTGGACATATTGAAACAAAAGAAGAAATTATTGACCATCTATTCAAACTAAGGCAACTTCAAGAAAAAACAAAAGGCTTTCTATGCTTTGTTCCATTGTTGTTTCACCCGGAAAACACAGTATTTGAAGGCCACATTCAAAAGAAAAGCGCCATTGAGCAATTAAGAGTACTTGCTATATCAAGAATTATTCTAGATAATTTTGACCATATAAAAGCCTATTGGGTAATGATGTCAGATAGCATATCGCAGGTTGGCTTGCATTTTGGTGCAGATGACATTGATGGCACTATTGAAAAAGAAAACATTTTTCATGCAGCAGGCGCAAAAAGTGCAAGCGGACTTGTAAGCGAAAAAATTATTGAAATGGTTAGAAATGCAGGTTTTGTGCCAGTATTAAGAGATGCTTTATATAATGAAATTAAGGTGTATGAATGAGGGTTTCGTCAAAAGAAGCACTTGAATTGTTTGAACTTGACCTTATAGAACTGTCTAGATTAGCTCATAAAGTAAGATTTGAAAAACATCCTACAAAGCTTGTTACTTTCATTGCAGATACGAATATTAACTACACAAATATATGCGAGACGAAATGCTCTTTTTGCGCATTTTATAGAAATAAAAATGATAAAGACGCTTATGTTCTAAGTATAGAGCAATTAAAACAAAAAGCCATTGCAGCAAAAGAGCTTGGCCTTAGCACAGTTTTGATCCAAGGCGGTCTAAACCCAGAAATTGAGTATAGCTACTACATAAAAATGGTTGAAGAACTATCAAATATAGGCATACATGTACATGCATTTTCACCACCAGAAATTGATCTTATGTGCAAAATTGCAAACAAAAGCCCAAAAGAGGTATTTGAAGACTTAAAAAAAGCAGGTTTGCAAACCATGCCAGGTGGTGGTGCAGAAATACTATCAGAGCGTGTACGGAAAAAAATCTCGCCAAAAAAGATTAGCACTGATAGATGGCTTGAAATTATGAAAGCAGCGCACAATACAGGACTAAAAACTACCGCTACAATGATGTTTGGCCATATTGAAACAAAAGAAGATATTATAGAACATCTTGAAAATATAAGGAGGTTGCAAGATGAAACATCTGGTTTTAGAGCAGCTATTGCCTGGGATTTTAAGCCAGAAAACACAGCATTAAAAAAACTTGTTACAAAAAAAGCAAGCGGTATTGATTATCTCAAAATACTTGCTATAACACGCATTTATTTGGATAATGTCGAAAATATTCAAGCTTCGTGGGCATCGCAGGGAAAACAAATTGGTCAGGTGGCGCTTTACTTTGGTGCAAATGATTTAGGTAGTTTGTTATTTGAGGAGAATGTTATGGCTCAAGCTGGATTTAGAGTAACTTCAACAGTTGAAGAATTAGCCAATCTTATAAAACAGGCAGGATTTATTCCTGCGCTTAGAACAACAAACTATGAAATAGTGAGGTATTTATGAAAGAATGTTTATTTTGTAAGATTTACGAACAAAAAAGCGACGTTTTATTTGAAAATGATAAATTTTTTGTAATTTTAGACAAATTCCCCGTAAATCCAGGTCATATGCTGATAATACCAATAAAACACATTGAATCAATTGAAGATTTAAGCGATAATGACTTTTTTTATTTGAAAAAAGCCATATCAAAATCAAAAGAATTCATTGAGAAAAATGACTTAAAGGATTTATATGAAAACCTTAGTCCTATAAACGAAAAATCTCTTGATTTTATAGAAAATGCGCTAAAAAGTTCATATATCTCAAAAAAACCTGATGGCTACAATTTTGGACTCAATGAAGGAGAAGCAGCAGGACAAACCATAAGTCATTTGCATTTTCATCTAATTCCAAGATACTTTAACGATGTGCCAAACCCAACAGGTGGCATTAGATATGTAATATACGATAAAGCAAATTACAAATCATAAATAAAGGAGTTTTCTATTGGAAGAAAAAAAAGTATTGGGTAGAATATGGATTGATATTGACAATAAGAATTTTTTAGGAAAAGGTAAAGTCGAGCTTTTGAAAAAAATTGATGAGTATGGTTCTATATCAAAAGCAGCAAAAGATATGAAAATGAGCTACAAAGCTGCATGGGATATTGTAAAAGAAATAAATACTTTAGCAAAATCTCCTATACTTGAAACAAAAATTGGCGGAGAAGGCGGTGGCGGATCTGTTCTAACACAAAAAGGCAAACAACTTATTGCTGCTTTTGAAACTATTGAAAGAGATTTAAATAAGTTCTTAAAAAATGCTCAAAATAAAATCAACAAACTACTTCAAGACTAAATACGATATATAGGTTATTTATATAAAATTATTTCTTTAAAAAGCTATAAAAAAATTTCAAATTTATCATTTTTTTCTTGACAAGCATAAAATGATTTTATTATACTGTGACAAAATTATAATTTTGGGGGTCTTATGTTGAAAAAACATGTATCTTTGGCTGTTGCATTGGCGGTTGGTTTGAGTTTTGGTGTGGCAAATAAATCGTTTGCTACAAATGGTTATTATATGACAGGCCTTGGCGCAAAGCAAATTGCGCTGGGTGGTGCAGTGGTAGCTAATCCTCAGGATGCTTCCACAATTTTGACAAACCCAGCTGGAATATCTTGGCTTCCAACATCAAGTGCATCTGTTGGCGGCGATATTTTTGTACCACTTAGATACCTAAACGGCCAGGGCAGTCAATCAAATGTTTATGTTGTCCCGGCAGCTGGTGTTGCAATAAATCCAAAAGGATGTAATTGCCAGGAGTCAAACTTTACTTGGGGCATTGGCATGTATGGCGTATCCGGTATGGGTGTTGATTGGAATAATCCAAATGGTTTTGGTATGGCAGCACCTTTACAAAAGGTTTATTCAAACATGCAGATGATGGAGATGGATATAGCTGGATCATACAGAATAGATGGCCATTTATCCATAGGTTTTGCTCCAGTGTTTGTGTATCAGGCTATGTCACTGGAAATGGATATGAATAATGAAGCGATAGCAAAGGCTTATGGTTATGGGAGTTATGCCGGAGGTGCTCCTTTTGCTACAGGCACAGCCGTAAACTCTCTAAATGCTCAAAATGCCTATGGTGCAGGATTTAACCTAGGTCTTGTGTATAAGCTAAATGACATGTGGCAGTTTGGTTTGGCATACCAATCAAAACGCTGGATGCAAACACTCCAGTGGAATACTATACCTAACGCTTTCAATCCTGCAACAGGACAAGGAATGCTAGGTGGTATGTTTGATGGCTACAAAGTACGCATGAGACTTGATATGCCACAAACCATACAGTTTGGCGTAAACTTTAGACCTGTAAATAATTTACGTATTGAAGCAGACGCAAAATGGATAAACTGGTCAAATGTAATGGATAAAGTTCCAATTACTGGTGTAGCTGGCATGAATTCTTGGGATTTTAACTGGAAAAATCAATGGGTATACATGCTTGGCGTTGAATATACACCTACCCCTCCATTAACATTAATGGCTGGCTTTAACTATGGCAAAAGCCCAGTTCCAGACGGCGGCCAGGCTTTCGGTAATAACATTATAGCTCCAGCTATAGTTCAAACACACCTATCTTTTGGTGCCTCATATAGTGTAACTCCAAGCGTACAGGTAACTGCTGCATACCAGCACGCATTTGAACACAAACAAAGCGGCACTTTTGATGGCATGCCAATATCTATAAAAATGCACGAAGACGAATTTGCTGTTCAGTTAACATACAAGTTTTAATTACAGTTTTGCGCCCTGGATAAAATTCTAGGGTGCAAAACTATTGACAATTTTCTTGCAAATTAAATAATTTTTATTATAATAAATGGTGTTTATGAATAAATTTGATTGCTTATCTGTATTGTTTTTGTATCCTCAAAAAAATATAATAGAGCCTTATAAAAATTGTGCTGAAAACTTCGGATTAAAATTACCCGAATTGGAAGATTTGCAGGTAGAATATACCAGACTTTTTATAAACGCATACCCAAAAGTTATTGCACCACCATACGAATCATTCTGGAGAGAAAAAGAAATTTACGGAGAAACTACAATTGCAATAAAAA
>NZ_JAGDWY010000067.1:98493-108753 GCF_023256235.1 Desulfurella sp. | reverse complement strand
TTACGCTGCATGTAATTTAGATACAAGTAAAAACTGGCACGACCTACCAGATCATATTGCAGCTGAGCTTGCTTTTTACGCATATTTAGAAGAAAATGATTCGGCTGAAAATCATGATATAAAGTTGCGCTTGCTGGAAGAACATTTAAAACTTTGGGTCAATAAATTTTGCGAGGTTATAAAAAACAAAACAAACCTTGAGTATTTCAAAAATTTATCTATATTACTTGAAGAAAGTATTTATAAAGGTTAAATTGATATGGATAGAAGAGATTTATTTGTACTCGGTGCAAAAGTTATACTTGCTGGTTTTGTAGGTTTTATAGGGTTGGATTTTGCCCTTGGAGGTAACAATACTAAACGACTGGTACGATTCTTGAAGGACGAATTAAAAAAAGGTTCCAATAACGATGGTGTTAATTATAAAGATAGTGTATTTTTAATAGACCGCGACAATAAAATAGTAGCGCTAAACGCACACTGTACACACTTGGGCTGTATCGTAAAATGGCACAATGATAAAAAAGAATTTATATGTCCTTGCCATGGCAGTGTCTATGACGCATGGGGGAATCGCGTATCTGGTCCAGCACCGCGTGGTCTTTATCATTTAAAATACAAGGTTGAGCCAACCGAAATAGTGGTAAATTATATCAATAAAATGGCGTGAGGTTTTTATGAAACAAATTGGTTTGCATGGTAGAGGTGGACAGGGTGTTGTAGTAGCAGGGGAAATACTTGCTCAGTGTTACTTTGATAGTGGTAAATATGTTCAGTTTATGCCATCTTATGGTGCAGAGCGCAGAGGTTCTCCATCACATTCTTATATTCGCACAGATAATAATAAAATTTACCAGCGCTATGAGATAGAAGAAGAAGATATTTCAGTTATATTTAGTCTCTCTGTAATAGATACTGCAAAATTGAGAGAAAATGGCATTTTAATCATAAATGGCTCAAACTTTAAAGTAAAAGAAAAAAAGATTGATATTTATACAGTGGATGCTAATGCTATTGCGCTATCACTTGGGCTTGGAAGCCCCGCAATTCCTATTATTAATACTACGATTCTTGGTGCTTATTGTAAGGTTACAAATGATTTTTCTTTTGATATATTAGTTAATGCTATAAAATCTAAAATTGATAAAAAAGCCGATTTAAATATAGAAGGTGCCAGGCTTGCATACGATAGTGTGAGGTATTTATGAAAAAAGTATTAGGCGGAAATGATGCAGTTTCACAAGCTGTGTCAGTTTGCGATGTAGAAGTTATAAGTGCATACCCAATAACACCACAAACCTCAATAATAGAAAAAATCGCTGATTTAATTTATGCCAAACAAATAAAAGCTCAATTTATTAAAGTAGAATCAGAACACTCAGCAATGGCAGCTTGCATTGGTGCATCCATTGCTGGCTCAAGGACATTTACAGCAACAAGCTCTCAAGGGCTACTTCTAATGCACGAAGTTTTACACTGGGCAAGTGGTGCCAGACTGCCAATTGTGCTTGCCAATGCAAACAGGGCAATAGCTCCTGGTTGGAATATTTGGGCTGAAGCTACAGATTCTCTTTCTCAAAGAGACACTGGATGGGTTCAATTGTATGCTGCAAACTCTCAAGAAGTTTATGATTTTATAATAATGGCTTTTGCGGTAGCTGAAAGAGCTCTTTTTCCTGTTATGGTTTGCCTGGATGGTTTTTTGCTTACACACACAAAAGAACCTGTTGAAATTTTAGAACATGAAACAGTCAAGCAATTGCTTCCAAAAATTAAACGCGATACACTAGATCCAGCAAACCCAAAAGCATATGGTGCACTCGCCTTTCCAAAAGACTATTATATTATAAAAAAAGGGCAACACTTAGATATGCTTAAAGTTTTAGATATTTTTGACAATGTTTCACTTGAGTTTAAAAAAATTACAAATAGACACTATAATCCAGTTGAAGTTTATCCAAAGCCAGATAGTCAGTATTCTATAGTAGCTTTGGGAACGCTTAGTCAAACTGCAATGTTAGCTGTAGATAACCTAAGAAAAGACGACATTGATGTTAACCTTGTTAAAATAAATATGTTAAGACCATTTCCTCAACAACTATTAAAACAATTGCTAAGTGATAAAAAGCTTATCGTGGTATTTGATAGAGATATCTCACATGGCAAAAGTGGTATTGTAAAAGACGAAATTGCTGGTGGCTTGGATCTGTGCAATGTTGTTGGCTTTGTGGGAGGTCTTGGTGGCGACAAAATTACAGAATCTACAATTGCTAATGCCTTTTTAGATGCAAAAAATGCTCAGATAAAAGGATTATTCTTGTGAGGTAAATATGAAAATATCTAAAGATGAAATAGCTCTTCCAAATAATTTAGCCTGCCCTGGATGTGGTGCAAGTCTGGCAATGCGACTTGCGCTTAAAGCTTTAGGTAGAAATACTGTGCTTGTCATACCTGCATGTTGCTGGACAATTATAAATGGTCCTGTTGGTAAAAATTACGCAGGAGTTCCAGTATTTCATACAGCATTTGAAACTACAGCAGCTGTTGCAAGTGGCATTAAAGCATCCTTTAAGATGCAAGGTAAAGACAGCATAAATGTTGTAGGTTGGGCAGGTGATGGCGGTACATTTGATATCGGCTTGCAAGCTTTAAGCGGTGCAGCTGAGAGAAATGACGATATAATTTATGTTTGCTATGACAACGAAGCCTATATGAATACCGGTATTCAAAGAAGCTCTGCCACACCATACTTTGCTCAAACAACCACAACACCAGAAGGCAAAGATAGACCAAAGAAAGATTTAATGGCTATACTTGCTGCTCACTATGTACCCTATATTGCTTCTGTTTCGCTTGCATATCCACAGGATTTTATAAAAAAATTTGAAAAAGCAAAATCTATAAAAGGCTTTAAGTTTATACATATTTTTGTGCCCTGCCCGCCAGGCCAAAAATTTCTTGAAGATAAAACTATTGAAGTTGCAAAACTTGCTGTTGAAACCGGTGTATTCCCACTTTATGAGATAATAGATGGTAAATATGTGTTATCAAAAAAACCTAAATTTACTGATATTACAGAATACTTAAAACTGCAAGGTAGATACAAAAATTTAACACAAGAAAATATTGAATTTTTAAGACAATCAATTCAAAAGAAGTGGGAATATCTAAATAAACGTTTTAATGAATGAGCTTAAGTGGTTAGCGTTTGAAGTAACGCCAAAGTGTAATCTAAACTGTATCCATTGTCGCACAAATGCAAATGCTAATCTTAATGAAGTTTTAACATATAAACAAATAACACAAACTATTGAAGATATTGATAAGCGCTATAAGCCTGTGATTGTTTTAACAGGCGGAGAACCGCTTCTTAGATCAGATATTTTTGAGATAGCTTATTTTGCAAAATCTAAAAATTGGCGAGTAGGACTTGCTACAAACGGTACATTAGTTGACGAAAAGTTATCATTAAAAATTAAAGCCTATTTTGATATAGTTTCTTTATCTCTTGATGGCTCTACTGCACAAATACATGATAATTTTAGAGCACAAGAAGGTGCATTTGATGCTACAATAAATGCTGCAAAGCTTCTGGCTAAACATGATATCCCATTTATAATAAATTCTTCTTTTACAAAAAGAAACCAACATGATATAGAAAATACTTACAAACTGGCAAAATCTCTTGGGGCAAAAAGCTGGTATATGTTTATAATCGTGCCTACAGGCAGAGGTGAAAATTTACAAAGCGAACTAATTTCAAAAAACGATTACTATAAAATATTAAAGTGGCATTTTAAACTGGAGCTTCAAGAAAAAACTATGTTTATCAGACCTACTTGTGCACCTGAATATTATGCTATAGTTGATCTGTATACCAAAACACACAATGTAGACTATATCAGACGTTCACTTAGCTTTTCAACCGGTGGGGCAAAAGGTTGTATTGCAGGCCAATCAATCGCATTTATAGCATTTGATGGTTCAGTTAAACCATGCAGTTATTTTTTGCGATCTGCTGGGAATATTATACAAAATTCATTTTTAGATATATGGGATAATTCACCTATATTCCAAAACTTAAGAGACTTTAGCAAATACACTGGAAAATGTAAAACTTGCGATTATATTAGTATGTGTGGAGGATGCAGAGCAAGGGCTGATGCATATTTTGGCGATTACTTAGCAATTGATCCTTATTGTTTGTTTTGGAGCAAAAATGCTGGTAAATGATTATGATGCTGTGTTAAATATCATAAAAAATAGCAAAACTGCTCTTTTTTTAACCGGTGCTGGTATGAGTGCAGATTCGGGTATCCCTACATTTAGAGATAAAGAAGGTTACTGGCGCAATTTTCCAGTTTTTAAAGAAAAAGGTTTAGAAGCGCAAGAACTGGCAAGCCCTTACAGTTTCGAAGTAAGACCTCAGTATGCTTGGGCATTCTATGAATGGAGAAGGAGAAATGCTCATTACAATAAACCCCATGAAGGTTACTATGTTATTGTACGTTTGATGAAAGAAGTTTTTAAATCTTCCTTTATACATACAACTAATACAGATGGTTATCATTTACGCTCTGGAGCTGATAAAGACAAAGTTTACGAAGTTCATGGTTCCATGTGGAGATTGCAATGCACAAGAGGGCTTGCATGTAGCTATTTTGTACAAGAAAATTATGATGTTCCGCTTTGTGATTTAGATGAAAAAACTATGCAGGCAAGTAACCTCCCTTATTGTCCTGTATGTGGTAGTTTACTTAGACCAAACATATTGATGTTTGGAGATTGGGATTATATAGAAAATGAATATCAAGCAAATAATTACTATGAATTTATAAATGAGTGCAAATATCCAGATATAATTTTCTTGATAGGATCAAGTGGCGCAGTGCCAACGAATGATTATGTCGCAAATAAATTTAAATTTTATGGTTCTAAAATTATTACAATAAACCCAGCAATTGAATCTACAAATATCTGTAAACCCCATATTTTTTTGCAAGAAAAAGCAAAAAACGCATTATTAAATATTGCGTCAATGATTTTTTAGCTTACTCAAAGCCACTTTAACAAAATCATTAAATAAAGATGCTAGTATTAAATAGAAAACAAGCAAAGCTACCAACTCAAAAGGAACTCGGTGAACAATAATGCCAAAACTCATCATTAAAACACCAACTATAAAATCTGCAAGCATTGATACAAGCAATACCCTGCTTGGAACAGATTCCCAGAAATGACCTCTTTCTCTTATAACAAATACATTAAAAATATTGGAAAAGAGCAATATACCAAAACCAAAAGAGTGTAATTGGTCTAAATTTGAAAAAATTGAATAATACTTATCTGCTATATACAATATAATCAACGATTCTAAAACAGTTAAAATACCAATTACAATACTTACATTGACAATGGGTCTGATATTAAATACCTCGGGTTTTTTGCTCCATCTTACATTATCCGTAGAAAATGATATTGTTACAAAATCAATAATAAATAGTAATAAAACCACATCTAAAGCAGAAACTACAAATTTTCCAGTAATTAAATATGCAATACATACGAATACAACTGTTTGGAAAGTCTTGACAATCTTATTTACAATCCAGTTTAATACTCTATGATGAATTATTCGGCCCATTTTAATCAAATTAACAATAGTACCCAAACCTTCTTGAACCAAAACTACACTGGCTGCTTTTTTTGCAATATCTGTTGCATTACTTACCGCAATCCCAACTTCAGCTTGCTTTAAAGCTGGTGCATCGTTTACACCATCACCTGTCATACCAACAATCTCATTACCACTTTGCAGAGCTTTTACTATGTAAAACTTATCTTCTGGTAAAACTTCACAAAACCCATCTGCTTTACTTGCAATCTCATATGCTTTCTTTGCATCAGAAGAAATAGCTTCTCTTATAATTTGAGGTTCAGCTATGTTATCTCCAATTTCTACTTCTTTTGCAATTTCTTTTGCTATAGGTTTTGCATCTCCTGTGAGCATTTTTATTTTAACACCAAGTTTTCTTAATTCTTTTATAAAAACACTTGAATCTTTTCTGGGTGGATCATATAATGCAGCTATACCAACAAATTCTATATTGGAATCTTTTTCTATAGATATAGCAATTGTTTTGTAACCATTTGTAGCCCACTCGCTGACTGTCTTGTCAAGTTCAGATTTGAGAGTGTGATCTATAATAGGGCATACATTGCAAATACTTTCATATGCACCTTTTGTTATAATAATTTGCTGAAAATTAAATTTTACAACTGCCTGAGTACGTTTTAATTTTGGATCAAAAGGTATAAAATTTATTTGCTCATAGCCGGATAAATCTATATTTTTTTGTTTACAGGCATTAATAAATGCTAAATCTATTGGATCATGATTAGCTTCAAGACTACATAAAGCTCCATAAATATATATGTCGTTTTCACTAAAACCTGATACTGGCTTAACTTTTGACAAAGTCAATCTATTTTCAGTAATCGTACCAGTTTTATCTGCACAAAGCGTAGTCATTGATGCTACATCTTCTGAAGCATTGAGTCTCGTTACCAATATACCTTTTTTTGATAACTGTTGTGAACCAAGTGCCATCGATACAGTAAACATAGCAGGTAGTGCGACAGGAATTGCGCTAACAAGCAAAATAAGCATTAAAGGCAAAAGTGCAAAGAGATTTTCTCCTCTAATATAGGAAACTACGAAAGTTACAATAAGAGAACCTGCAACAATAACCATCAAAAATTTTACTACTTTTGTAATCATATGTTCTATATTTAACTTTGGTTTTGCAAGCTCAACTAGTTGTGTAGTTTTTCCAAAATATGTATTAGAGCCTATAAATACAACAACCGCTGTACATTCACCATTTTTTATTATTGATCCAGAATACAGTATATCATTGCTTGTTTTTTGTATAAGCTGAGATTCACCTGTAAGAGCAGATTGATCTACACCAACCATACCATCTATAATTTTTACATCAGCAGGCACAAAATCCCCTGCTCGAATTCTAATAATATCTCCAATAGTTACTTCTCTTGCATCAATCAATACCCACTGGTCTCTAAGTGTGCGCACCTTTATGGCAAGTTGTTTTTTTAAAGCTTCTACTGCTTGAGAAGATTTAGATTCTTGGTAAAAACTCAGAATAGCGTTAAGTAGCAACAATGCACCTATAAAATAAGCATCCAAATAATGTTTTAAAAAAATTGATAAAATAATTATAAATTCAAGCATCCATGCTGTAAGGCCCCAAAATTTTTTCAAAAATAAAACAACAAGAGATTGCTTTTTTTCTGGTATTTCATTAAAACCAAACTCTTGTTGCCTTTTTTGAGCTTCTTTAGGTTTTAAACCTCTTTCGTTTGTTTCTAGCCGTTCAAATATTTTTTCGTAAGATAGTTCTTTGAACTCTTCTTTTGTCAATAAATTCATTTTATCCTCTCACAAAAATTAATATACAAAACAAATTCATTTAGTCAAATTAATATTTTGAATGAATTCTGTAATAAAAATACACATGCTTACTTTAGAAAAGCTGGAAACAGTACTTTTAGGCCATTTACAATAAATTGTACAGATATTGCAAGCAATATTATACCCATAAGCCTTGAAATTATACCTATTCCGATTTTACCCAAAAATCTATTTAAGTAAGAAGAGCTGATTAGAACAAAGTATACTGCAAAACACGCAATAATAATGGCTATAAATATCGCAATATATAAAAATAAATTTTCAACTGAAGTAGAAAGTGTAATAACAGTAGCAATTGCACCAGGACCAGATAAAAGGGGTATAGCAAGTGGTACAAGTGCAATATTTTCTTTATCTTCCAAATCTGCAAGCTCATCTTTGGATGTACGCTCTTTATGAGGATTGCCAAAAACCATATTAATAGAAACTAAAGATAGCAAAATGCCTCCCGCTACTTCCAGTGAACCTATATTAATCCCAAATATTTTAAAAATTAATTCGCCAAATAAGAAAAAAAATGTTAATATTCCAAAAACAAAATATGTTGAACGCCTTATAATATAGTGTTTATCTTTTTGAGAATAATTTTGAGTAAGGCTTACAAAAACAGGCAAGGCTCCAAATGGGTTTAGTATTGCAAAAATAGAAACAATGCTTTTTAATGCAAAAGAAAAAAACTCAGCGGTATTAAAATTAGTTGTCATAAGTTAATTATAATACCTAATTTTAAATAAATCAATAAAATATCAAAATTTAACAATTTTGTTTGATAAAAAATAATTTTATTTTTGTGCATTTGGCTATTTTACAAAGCTTTATTTGTTTTATTTTAACTTAAAAACCACAGAGTTAACATAAACATTTTGGCATAGATTTTTTAGCTATATAATGTAAAAATTTTTTTCTTGCAAATAGCTAATATTAAATATATAATTTTGCCAACAATAAAAAACGAGGTTAAAATGGCTCAAGTATTTGATTTAAGCTGTTTACAAAGTTTAATTAATTATTCTTTTGCAAATATCGCAAGAGTGAAAAAAGAGTTGAATTTAGATGAATCTATCAACTCATTAGATTTTTTTTGCATTGCAATTTTAAAATTTGATACTCAAAAAAACCTGAAGTATGCAGTTGAAATTTTGAATAAGATTCTTAGAAATTCTGATGCATTTTTTAACGAAGGCAATAATTTTATCTATTTAGTTTTACCAGGGACAGATGAATCTGGAGCTACATACATCCTTGAAGACTTTAGAGAATTTTTAGGCAATATATTTAAATATAAAGTATTAGAGTTAAAACAAGATAATACAAAAGATTTAGGAAAAATTCTATTTGATCTCAAAAAAGCCTTATAAGTAAATTACAACTTGACTTTTTTTTAACTTCATAATAAGATTATTAAAGTATTGCCGGGGTGGTGAAACTGGTAGACGCGCTGGACTCAAAATCCAGTGGGGGCAACCCCATGCGGGTTCGATTCCCGCCCCCGGCACCAACGATATTATCCATATTTCGAAAACAAGATATTTATATGTAAAAACGGTAAGGTAGTTTATTATAAAGGTGGGACAAACCCACCTTTATAATAAAATAATAGATTAGTATCTACTTATGAGTTCGTATGCAGATTGGGTTGCGGTGTAAATGTCTGCTACCTTTGCCGCATCTCCAATAATTTCAACATTTTTAAACTTGTCTTTAATTTGCTCATACAAAGCCTTATTTGGCTTTGTACCAATGCTAGAAATGATTGTGTCAAATTTGCCTAAATTTATTACTTCGTCTTCCTGTCTTGCAAATACACCTTCGTTTGTAAATTCTTCAACACTTGTTGCTACAAATATTTTTACATTTGGGTTATTTTTAAGCCTTGCAAGTGTAAAATCCTGCGTTAATTCACTTAATATATCAACACCCACCACCTCAAAACCCTGGTTTGCCAGGATTTCCATAGCCTCTCTTCCAATTAAGCCAATACCTAATACAAGTACCCTTTTGCCTTTGGGCTTGACAACTGATTCAAAAAAACTAAATGCATCTATTACATACTCATTCTCAATGCCTTTAATATTTGGTATTTGCGAGTTGGCACCAGTTGCCACAACAACTAAATCAGGATTTTGCTCTTTTAATTTTTCATAGTTTGCTTCTTCGTATCTAAACTCAACACCTCGTCTTTTAGCTTCGTTTATAAGAGCATTTAATGGCTTTAGCATTGCGTCTTTGTATGGAGCTTTTGTTGCAAGTATAAATTGTCCGCCAAGTTCTTTCTTTTCAAAAACAATAGCATCATAACCTTTCATTTTAGCATAAATACCTGTAGCAATTCCTGCTGGACCACCGCCAGCTATGCAAACCTTAAGTTTTTTACCTGAAGGTTCAAAGAATTTCTTATCTACAAAAGGATTTGTAATACATCCAAGACCTATTCCGCTTCTAACATTGTACAAGCATCCCTGCAAACAACCACCACAGTACCAAATTTTGTCTAACTCATTATTTAACAATTTATTTACAAAATATTGGTCCGCCACAAGAGATCTGCCCAATCCAAAAAAGTCAACCCATCCTTCTTCAAGCAAAGCCTTTATCCTATCCGGGTTACCCATTCTACCATCAATAATAATAGGTAAATCAATTAAGCTCTTCAGTTTTTTAAATGATTCGATTTGTTTATCTGTGGGCGTTGAAGCATAACTGTAATACCAAAGCGGCGTATCACATGCATTTCCAAGACCTGCGTGAATCGCTTTAATACCGTA
>NZ_JAGDWY010000067.1:89921-98483 GCF_023256235.1 Desulfurella sp. | reverse complement strand
TTTTTAGCCATATTAATTAATTCCACATTGTCTTGTTCAACAATTCCATCCTCAACAAATTCATTTGCAGATACTCTCAAAATTAACTCTAAACCATTACTAAAATTAGCTACTTCTTCAAAAACTTCTTTTGCAAAAAGTAATTTATCTTTTCCGTACTCATCATTGCGCTTATTGGTAAGATCTTTTAAAAATTGGGCTATTAAATAACCCATGCCAGCCTGTATTTCTATTGCATCAAATCCTGCTTTTTTTGCTCTTACAGTCGCTTTTCCAAAAGCCTTAACAATTTCTTTAATTTGCTCTTTAGTAAGCTCTTTTGGTGTTTGCATAGTAGATGGACACATTATAGCACTTGGAGCCAATACTACGCCACTTGCTTTGGGGTTTGCAGCCCTACCTGCATGATTTAGGTTTATACATGCCAAAGAACCATTATCGTGTATAACTCTTGTTATTTTTGAAAGCTCATCTATACAGTAATCTTCATCAATGCATAATTGCTTTGGGTGTTCTCTACCACTTTTTAATACGGCGGTAGGTTCAATAATTATTAGCGCTGTACCCCCTTTAGCCAAATTTTCGTAGTAATTTAAATGCCTCTGATTTACATGCGATTCTAAATCTGCATAAGCAGTCTTAACAGGTGCGGCAATAAATGGATTTTTTAATGTAAGTAAACCTAACTTCTTACCCTCTATCTTCATATCAAACCTCCTATTTTTATTTAAAATTATACCAAAAACACCGATCAGTCAATATATGACTAAAGAAAAGTAAAAAATCTCTTGACAATTTTTTAAAATAGAATATTTT
Organism: Desulfurella sp.; assembly: GCF_023256235.1. NCBI lineage: Bacteria > Pseudomonadati > Campylobacterota > Desulfurellia > Desulfurellales > Desulfurellaceae > Desulfurella > Desulfurella sp. Next base: position 97,667 of record NZ_JAGDWY010000067.1, on the reverse strand, counting down.
TGGATTTGTGAATGCAAGGAAAATTATTGTATTAATAATTATATTACTTTTGGTTTTAATAGTATACAAAGTCTATACACATATATCATACGAGTACAAGGTTAAAAAAGCTCTTGAATTATTAAAAAATCAACCTGTTATAGATATTTATTGTCCAGCAAATACCATTGTTATTAAAAAAATTTAGACCATTTTGTGTGGATCTAAAATTTCATCTACTTGTTGTTTTGTGAGAATACCTTTTTCTAAAACCACTTCTTTTATTGTTTTATTTGTTATATAGGCTTCATGTGCTATTGTTGCGGCCTGGTCATATCCGATAATCAAAGCTAGGGGCGTAACAAGTGCTAAAGAATTTTCCACAAAACTATTTATACGTTCTTTATTTGCTCTAATTGGTAAAATACATTTTGTACTAAAATCATCAATGACATTTGACATTATGTTTATCGCTTCATTTATATGGTAAATTATAGCTGGCATCATAACATTTAGCTCCAATACACCTGCTTGAGCGCACATATTAACTATCTGAGAGTAACCAATCACACTATAGGAAACCTGTAAAACTGATTCTGGGATAACCGGGTTTACTTTGCCTGGCATAATTGAGCTACCTGGCTGTAAATCTTTTAAAATCAGCTCACCAATCCCACATCTTGGACCACAGGATAAAAACCTTATATCGCTTGCAATTTTTATCATACTAGAAGCTAATGTTGATAAACTTGATGCAAAAAAATTTACAGCATCTTTTGATGCAATGGCTTCAAATAAATTAGGTGCCTGTTTATAATCTGTATTGGTAAATTCAGAAATTTTTTCTATTGCAAGCCTGGCAAAACCTTTTGGTGCATTTAAGCCAGTCCCAACAGCTGTTGCCCCTAAAGCCAGTTCTTTTAAACCTTCCAAAGCAAATGTGATACGCGTTTTATTGCCAATAATCTGAGTTTTGTATGCACCAAATTCATCAGATAACCTAATAGGCACTGCATCCTGCATGTGTGTTCTGCCAATTTTTACAATATTTGCAAATTCTTTTTCTTTATACTCTAATGCTTCTTTGAGACCATCTAGTGCCGGCAAAAGCTTCTTTTTTGAAAGCTCTACAATCATTATATGCATTGCAGTTGGGATTGTATCATTGCTAGATTGGCCTTTATTTACATCATTGTTTGGATGAACAAGTTTTCCACCTTTTTTACCTCCCAAAATCTCTGTTGCTCTGTTTGCTATTACTTCGTTAATGTTCATGTTTGTTGAAGTACCAGAACCCGTTTGATAAATATCTACAGGAAACTGATTGTCAAACTTATGATCTAAAATTTCTTTACAGGCCTGGATTATTGCATCAGCTTTTTTCTCTTCAATGTATTTAAGCTCTTTATTACTTAAAGCGCACGCAAGCTTTACTGTAGCTAGAGCATATATGAAATCCAAAGGCATAGATTTACCTGATACCTTAAAATTTTCTATAGCTCTTTGTGTTTGGGCACCAAAGTATGCTTCATCTGGAACCATAACCTCGCCCATTGAATCTGTTTCTTTTCTCATACAGCCTCCTTGTATTTTTAATTAATTTAGTTACGAATAGCTATAATTTCAAGTAAATTGTCATTAAAAATTATATAAGTATAATTGCGTTGATGTTTGAGATTGTGCAAATTGCTGGACAGGCTTATAAGGGCTATGGTTATTCTTTCATAAATGGCAAAATAGTGTTTATTCCTTTTGTAGAAACAAATGAAAAAGTAGCAATAAAAATTACAAAAGAAAAAAAAGACTATTTTATAGCAGAAGCTATAGATATTTTAGAAAGCACTGCAACCAGAAAAAAGCCTTTTTGCAATTATTTTGGTATATGTGGCGGTTGTCACTATCAACATATCCACTACAATCAACAGTTAAATATTAAATCTCAAATATTGAAAAATATACTTAAGCGTATAGGACATATATCATTAGATAATGTTGAAATAATAAAAAGCAAACAAACATTTTACAGACACAGGGTAAAATTTCAAAAAAAAGCTGAAAAAATAGGATTTTTTAAACAAAACTCCAATGAATTTCTAGAAATAAACTATTGCCCGATACTTGTGAAACAAATAAATAGTTATATAAAAAATCATAAAGATTTAGAAATAGAAGTCGACAGTTTTTTTAAACTGGCTACAAATAAAAATGAACCGTTAAGATTAGACTTATCTTTTATTGCAAAAGATGTTTACATTGATTATAAAATGGGCTCTTTTACTCAAGTCAATCTTGATGCAAACAAAACACTTATTAATCTTATACTAAGTTTAGTTAAAGGTGAAAATGTTTTTGAAGCATTCTGCGGCATTGGGAACTTTACAATACCTTTGGCACTTAAAAACCACAAAGTCGAAGCTTTTGAAATTGATGAGTTATCCATTGAGACATTAAAACAAAACGCAAAAAGATTATCGCTTGATATTAAAGCAACTCAGTATGATTTAAATAAACCACTAGATTACAAAAAACCGATTGATACATTAATACTTGATCCCCCACGAAATGGAAGCTTGAATCTAATGCACTTTGTTAACAATAAAAAACCAGATCAAGTGATATATGTATCATGCGAGCCACCAACGCTTGCAAGGGATTTATCTATTTTGAAAAATTACACTATTGAAAATATTTTTTTACTTGACATGTTTCCAAATACCTATCATTTTGAAACTGTAGCGGTTTTATCATTAATAAGTAAGTAATTTAAATGAATAAATCATTCTTGATATTAGACTTAAAAATAATAAACTTCACATCAAGATCAAAAAATGGGAGGTTTTATGCAACAAAGAGGTTATTGGGGAACCTTAATTGGTGGTTTTCTTGTTGGCACAACGCTTTTTATATTTTATTATGTATCTGGTGCGGGCTTTGGAGCAAGCGGTGGTTTTTCTCAAGCTTCAGCATTTATAATTGCTTTATTTTCCAAGTCATACATTGCTTCAAATGCATATACGGCAAAAGATTTAGGTGAACATGGAATAACACATATTCTTTACAATCGTATTTTCTTTATCGATATTGGTATTTTTATTGGCGGTTTTGTTAGTGCACTCATTGGTGGCAGATTAAGATTCTCAGTGGACAAAGGCCAAACTACTTCAACATCTTACAGATATGCGATGGCATTTTTTGGCGGCATTTTAATTGCTTATGCTACTAGATACGCAAGAGGCTGTACAAGCGGTCAAGGATTAGCCGGCGCAGGTGCATATTCAATAGGTGGCTGGTTATTTTTGTTCTGTGTATTTGCTGGTGTGTATCTTACAGCAAGATTATTTAGGAGGCAGTGGTTATGAGTGCTCCACTTTATATAAACGGTGTTATATCTGGCCAGACAAATATGATTTTTTCAATATTTGGAGGCTTTTTGTTTGGATTTTTTTTGGAAGCAACAGGCTTTGCTTCGGGTAAAAACATCACAGATGAGTTTTATTTTAGAAACAATCGCGTCATACAGATGATGGTTACAGCTATTTTGACATCCACATTTTGGTTTTTGGTATTTGGCTCACTGGGTCTTATCCAGATACAAAATATATGGACACCAAATTTATACTTATGGCCTTATATATTTGGAGGGTTATTATTTGGCGTTGGCATGGCAATGAGTGGTTATTGTCCAGGTACTTCTGTAGCAGCCATAGCAAGTGGTAAAAAAGATGCTATGGTATTTGGACTGGGAATGCTTGTTGGAATGGCTATATTTATATTCGGTTTTCCATTTGAGAAAGATTTTTATGTATCAAGTGATTTAGGCCAAGTTTACTGGCACACACTATTTGGTGCAAATACTTTAGTTTCGTTTATAATAACATTAGCTATCGGCGGATTTTTTATGGGTTTTATGCAATACATTGTATCTTATGTCAACAAAAACCGCACAGAATCTAAAGAATATTCTATGCAATATTTAATTGGTGTTTTGGCATTAATATTTGTTATTGTCGTTACTGTGCTTTTAAAAACACTTTTGCCTGCTAGCTAAAAGGGATTTCTTCCCTTTTAGCTTTAAACAATTGAGATCTAAATAAAAACAATTGCTATTTGTTGTATGAAAATTTTTGTGGTAATTTGTTTTTTTGTTTTACTCTTTAACACAACCTCTAAAGCATTAAGCAATGGTGAGATTTTATACAATCAGGCTATTGAATTTTTGAAAAAAAATGATTATAAAAATGCATTTATCTATTTTTCTATTGCTTGCTATAATAATTACATTCCAGGCTGTGATATGATGGGTCCTGTTGAGTATCAAATTAACAAAAATAAAGGCGAACAAATAAGCAAAGATTGGGTAAAAACATTATCTAAAAGTAAAAATCAATTAGCAAGCACTCATTTAAAACAGGTTTTGAAGTATTATATAGACATATATAAACAACTCAATAATAAAGAATTATCAAATTATTTTCAAAAAACCTATAACAAACTTTTTTTACACATAGAAATAGAAAAAATAAACCCTCACAAGTAATAATAATTTTATTTTTAAGTGATTGTATGATAAAATTTTTTTTATGAATTACTATAATGTGCTATTTAACATTGCTTTAAGCAAAAGTTTTACATATAAAAGCACACAAAATATTGAAGTCGGCTCACGGGTGCTGGTGGATTTCAACAATAGGAAAAAAGTCGGCATCGTTCTTGAAAAAACAACACAAATAAATATAGACGATATAAAAGAAGTTATAGCTATATTAGATAATAAACCGGCTATAAGTGAAGAGTTAATAAAAACAATTAATTTTGCCAGTTATTATTATTTATCTCCAAGAGGTCTAATTCTAAGAAATGCCCTGCCTTCTAAAGCTTTTTCAAAAGAACCAATAAATTTTGAAAAAAATTCTATTAAAAAACAAATTAACCATCAAAAATTTTTTAATTTAAACGATGAACAAAAAAAAATTTATGAATCTATTGATCTAAAAAACTTTAATGTTAATTTGATATTTGGTGTTACAGGATCTGGCAAAACAGAAATATTTTTACATTTAATAAGAGACGTAATAGAAAAAGGAAAAAACGCCCTTGTGTTGGTACCAGAAATTGTGCTTACAAATCAATACAAAAGGGTTTTTGAAGAAAAGTTTCTTGATACAGTTGGTGTATATCATTCTCAACTTACACCAAAACAAAAATTCCTCGAGTGGTTAATGTTTAAAAAACAAGAAAAAAGGGTATTGCTTGGTACGCGTTCCGCTGCTTTTGTAGATTTATCTGATACAGGCTTAATAGTGGTAGATGAAGAAAATGATGATTCATACAAACAAGAAAATACGCCATCATATAACGCCAAAGACCTGCTTATATATAGGGCAAAACAACTAAATATTCCAGTCATTCTATCAAGTGCAACACCTACAGTGGAAACTTATTATAAAGCCTCGATAACAAAAAAATTTAAATTATTTAAACTTAATAATAGAATAAATAATTGTGAGTTACCTGTAATTGAGTTTTCAAAACCAGAAAATACTCTTTTGAGTATAAAATCACAAGAATACATAAAAAAATCAATAGAAGAAAAACAAACTTGCGCGATCCTTGTAAATAGAAGAGGCTTTGCACATTTTTTGATTTGTGGTGACTGCGGTTATATTTTTAGATGCCCAAATTGCAATGTTTCGCTTGTTTATCATAAAAAAACAAAGGATCTTAAATGTCATTTTTGTGAATCAAGCTTTGAAATACCAAAAAAATGTCCAAACTGTTCCAGTTACAATATAAAAGATGTTGGTACAGGTACACAGAAAATGGAAGAATTTTTGCGCGAAAATTTTGGAAATATCAATATTGCAAGATTAGATAGAGATACAGCTTCATCAAAAAAAAACGCTTATAACATAGTTTCAAATTTGCTTGATGGTAAAATAGACATTATAGTGGGTACAAGTATGATATCAAAAGGCTACGATATAGAAAAAATAAATTTAGTAATAATATCAAACATTGAATCAATTTTTGCTTTGCCTGATTTTAGAGCAGATGAAAAGTGTGTTTCACTCATTATTCAAACAGCAGGTAGAAGTGGTCGCAAGCAAAAAGGAAATGTTATTATTGAGTCAAAATTACCTTCGAGGTTAGAAAATTTTATAATAAATCATGATTATGAAGGTTTTTTAAAAGAAGAAATCAATTTGAGAAAATCTCTAACTTATCCACCGTTTTCACATTTAATAAGAATCATTTCTCAAAATACGAATGAAAAAATTGCAAAACAAAACATACAACAATGTTTTGAAATATTGAAAAATGGTGGATTTAGTTTTCTTGGACCGACTAAATGTCCAATAGATAAAATAAAAAATAAATACAGATACCATATAATTATAAAAACAAATGATATATTTAAAACACTTCGATTTATAACAGCTGAACTTTTAGATAAAAACCTAAACTTTGATGTTGACCCAATCTCTTTTTTTTAATATAATGTTTTTAATTTTAAATAGTAAAGGGGTGATTTGTTTGCCGGGTGTCTATGTAAGAGACAATGAATCTTTTGAAGAAGCCTTCAAAAGATTTAAAAAGCAATGCGAGCGTGCTGGTATTCTCTCTGAAATTAAAAAAAGAGAGCATTATGAAAAACCCAGCGAAAAGAAAAAGAAAAAAGCATTGGCTGCTCGCAAAAAGGCTCTCAAGAAAAAAAGACTTAGCGAAAGAAAAAAATAAACTCCTCCTTTTGAGGAGTTTATTTGGCTTATGAACAACTTTTTATTTAACTTTTTTGCAAGAAAAATAAAAGAAAGATCGATAGGAGAAAGGATTTTTAATATTTATGCACATGATGATACAATCTTTTTAAATTTAAAAAATAATTTAGCCATTCTATTTAAATTAAACTCTCCAACTGCTTTATTTTTCGGTAATTATAAACTTGAAAAAACACAAAATAATTTTGCTGTATCTTTACATAAAAAAATTAGTGGACTCAAAATTATTGATGTAGATTTTACGGGTCTTGAGCGTGTTTTGACACTCTATCTTGTAGATAAAAGGTTAGACATTGAGCACCACTATTATCTGATATTTGAAATTACAGGAAGAAATGGAAATCTATTGCTATGCGATAACGCTCAAAAAATAATTGAGGTGTTCCGTTTAAACCAAAAAAGACAAATCGTGCCAGGCAAAATTTACAAAAAACCACCTCAAATGTTAGATGTAGCTTTATCAGATATAAATACTTTAAAAAATGCTATAAAAAAAGGAAATATCTTAGGTATAGACAGCTTTACAAAAAACTTCATAAATGAGGAAAATTTAGAAAATTTCATAGAAACAATAAAAAAACCATCAGACAGGTTATTTTGCTATACTTACAACAAAAAGAAATTTGTATATCCATTTTTACTTAATTTTGGTTTAGATACATCTGTTATTGAAGAAAACGAGCTTTTTGAACTAATTTTTAAACAAAATATCAATATAGACTCAAACAATACTAAAATTATAAAATTTTTAGATAAAAAAATTAAAAAATTAAGCGAAAAAATTGAAAAAATCCAAAGTGATATCAAAAAAGCCGAGGATGCTCAAACTTTTAAATTGTACGCTGACACTTTACTTGAAAATATTTCTAACTTAAAGTATATCAATGCCGATATAATTTACCTAAAACCTCTTGAAAAAACAAATGAGTTAGCCATACCGATTAATCCTCAAAAAACGATTCAAGACAACATAAATCATTACTATAAA
>NZ_JAGDWY010000067.1:79820-89837 GCF_023256235.1 Desulfurella sp. | reverse complement strand
TTAGTGGATACATTGATCCTAATTATATAAAAACAATCTTGCCTCATAATAATGCGCAAAAAATTGTCCCTTTAGATAATATACCATACGAGCATTTTAACGTACTTGGTTTTGATGTATATATAGGAAAAAACGCTAAAGGAAACGATTTAATTCTAAAAAATGCTTCAAAAGATGATATATGGATGCACCCCAAAAGCATACCAGGACCACATTTAATAATAAAAAACCCACAACGCTTACAACAGTTAGACAAAACTCTTTTAGAACAATGTGCACAAAAAATAAGAGAAAATTTAGGTACAAACGATAAAATTGAAGTAGACTATACATTTGTAAAATTTGTAAAAAAACCTAAAGGTTTTAAAAAAGGTAGGGTTACTTACTCTAACTTCAAAACGGTTGTGGTAGGTTAATGGCAGATACTATTCTTGGTATTTTTATTTTAGGTTTATTGGTATTAGGCTATATTAATGGTTTTATAAAGGAATTTTTTAAATTGGTAGCTGTAATTTTGGGGTTGTATTTGTCTGTAATATATCACGGTATTTTAACATTTCCAATAGAAAAAGCACTAAAGGTGTCGTATTTAATTGCAAATCTACTGAGTTTTATTGTATTGTTTATTATCATATATACGCTGGTAAGCCTTATTAGTTTTTTAAGTCAAAGTGTATCAAGAAAGATGAAATTAACAGGCATTGATAGAATCCTTGGTGCCTTGTTTGGATTTTTTAAAGCTATTTTTTTAATTGCACTTATCTCTATTATACTTAGAAGTTTACCTTATTTAAATCATTTTTCAAATAAACTAATGCATAACTCTTACATATATAAAATAATTTGTATATCAACACAAAATTTAAAAATTCAAAAAGATATAGTAAGGAGTATAAAATGAAAGACACTTTTTATTTAAAAAAGAAAAAAAAGCAAGGCTTTGGGTCTAAACTTTTATTCATCCTGATATTACTTATTTGTGCGTACGCAGTTTATCATTATACGCCTTTTTTTGTTAAAAATCCTATAAATATCAAAGATACAAAATATCCTTTAAAAGAAATAAATATTTATGCATATACTATGAATACAAAAATTCCTTTGTATGATAAAATATTTGAAAACAAAAATACATATAATTTTCCACTAAAATTTAAGTTAAACCAAAGACTTCCAGATGGTCCAGCAAAATTTGCAATTGAAGTGACAGATTACTCACAAAATAATTTTTCTTTTGGATTTAAAAAGAAAATAGAAAAACAAGTTACTGTTTACAATCATTATCCAAAAGTAATATTATTAAATGATGCAGCAAATATATTGGAAGGTGGTTCGGCTGTAGTATTGTTTTATGCAAATGATAAAATTGGTTTAAAAAATGTATATTTGCAGGTTAAATATGCAAATAACAAAATTGCTAAATTTAGATGCTTTAATGCAGAAAAATTCACAAATCATCCACATACTTATATAGCATTTTTCACCTATCCCTTTTGTGAGCAAAAAAATTGGGATACATCTATAGTTGCCCAAAACAATGCAGGAAATAAAATTTATGTACATGTACCAGTATATTACGAATCTTTTAAAAACAAAAAAACAGATGTTCAGGTTGATACACATTTTATTGAAACAAAAGTATACAGATTATTAAAAGAAGCTAATATAAGTTTTAATGAACAGGATCCAGCACAAGCCTTCGACTTGGTTATAAATAAATTAGAAAAACAAAATAACGAACAAATTGCTCAAATAGCAAATTCTGTTCATACAGACAAGATACTATTTAAAGGTCCTTTTTTACAATTGCCTGGCTCTGCTGTTATGGCATATTTTGGCGATTATAGAACATTTTACTATGATAATAGTCCACTGACTCATGAATATCATTTAGGAGTTGATTTTGCTAGCATAAAACACGCTAAAGTACCCGCAGCTAATTCGGGTGTGGTGGTGTATACTGGAAATATTGGTGTATATGGAAAGTGCATTTTAATTGATCATGGACTTGGTATATTTAGTCTTTATGGTCACTTAGAAGATTTTTTGGTCAACAAAGGTGAGTATGTCCAAAAAGGACAAATTATTGCTCATACAGATACATCAGGACTTGCCATTGGAGACCACTTACATTTTGGTATGCTTATTGATGGTTATTACGTAAACCCGATCGAATGGCTTGACGGCTCATGGATAAGAAACAACATAGAAAGAAGAATTGCGGATGCTAGAAAAAGAGCCGATATGTTAAAATACTACACACAATAAATTGACTAATATAGACCCTACAAAAGATCCTATAATAAAAAGTCTGATTGGACTATCTATACCGATGATTATAGAAAGCAACCTTCAAACCATTTTTAATCTTGTCGATACATTTTTTGTTTCGAAGATAAGCTACAGTGCAATAGGTGCACTGGTCTCTTCAAGCATACTAATGATGCTAATATCTGCTTTTACTATAGGTATTTCTATTGCATCATCAATTTTTTTTACACAAAGTTATGGTGCAAAAAACTTTAAAAGAGCAAACACTGTTTATTCAAACGCTTTAATTGTTATGATATTCTTTTCTCTTGCATCAATGTTGCTTTATCCATTTTTAGATAATATTTTAAGTCTTCTTGGATTAAAAGATTCCACATTGGTTTTTGCTAAAGAGTTTTTGAGTATTTCTATTTTAGGGCTTCCAATATCGTTTGTGTTTGGTCTAAATAGCTCAACACTAAAAAGTATGTCGCTACCCCACAAAACCCTTCTTATTATGCTTATTGCTACAATTATAAACATTTTACTTGATCCTTTATTAATATTTGTTTTAAAAATGGGCGTAAAAGGTGCGGCTTTGGCTACAATTTTTTCAATGTTTGTTGGCATTTTGTTGCAGGTATCTGTTATTTTAAGAACAAAACTAAGATTTGAATTACACATTAACTTACCTCTTATTAAACAACTTTTGAGCAAAAGCATTTTTGCTTCATTTCATTTAATTGTAAGGATTTTAAGCATGTTATTAATTATTAAAATAATAGCTATTCAATCTCAAACTGCAATTTCAAGTTATAGTATTGTAACACGCATATATCAAATTTTGTTATTTATGATTTTTGGTATATCAAATGCAGCAGCCGTAATTGTAGGTCAAAATATTGGTGCAAAAAACTGGCCATTTGTGGAAGAAGGTGTAAAAAAATCAATTTTATTTGGTAGTGCATTTATAATTTTTTTAGATATTTTATTGTTTGTATTTTCAAGTATCATAATAAAAGTTTTTACTTCAGATAAAGCATGCTTTGAAATTGCAAAAAATGCATTTTTATACTACGCTTTAAGTTATCCATTTTTTGCAGCAGGTTCTATTGCAAACCGTATAACAATGGCTTGTGGAAACACCTTTTTGCCCAGCATAATGAATTTTTTTAGTTTATTTGTTTTCCAGCTACCACTTGCATATTTTTTATCTATGCATATTAAACTAAATGGTATATGGCTCTCAATACTTCTGGTTTGAATATATTTTTTTCCTGATTAGAAGAAACTGATTGATCCATTTCTTTTGCAAACTCTTCCATAAGTTGTCTTTGCTTTGGTGTTAATTTTTTTGGTATATCTACATGTATATTGATTATCTGGTTACCTTTTGCGCCTTCAATTTCTACTCCTTCGCCTTTTAGTAAAATTTGTGAACCACTTTGAGTACCAGGTTCAATTGAAATCTTTTTTTTGCCCCAAATTGTATCTACTTCTATTGTGTCGCCTAAAACTGCTTGGGGAATCGTAATATTTAAATCAAGATATATGTTTAAACCCTCTCTTCTAAAAACTTTATCGGGCAAAACCTTAAAGTATATTATTAAGTCACCTCTAATTCTATCTATACTTTCATGTCCTTTTGATGATATTCTTATAGCATAACCGTTATCTATACCGCGCGGAATATTAATTGTAATTTTTTCTTTTTCAATAACAAAACCTTTGCCATTGCATTTTGGGCACTTTTTCTTTATTATCCTGCCAGTACCACCACATTTAGGACACGTTTTTCTAACTGATATGAAAAAATTACCATATTCTACCTGACCTGTCCCTTTGCAGTAATCACATGTTTCAAAGTCTTGCGCTTTAGCCCCAAGCCCACTACACTCATCGCAAACTTTTTGGTAATTTATTTCAATTTCTTTTGAAGCCCCAAATATTGCTTCCTTAAAAGAAACAGTTAACTGATACTGTATATCTTCACCTTTTCTTTTTTGACGATAATACCTTGAGCGTCTTGAGCCAAAATTACCAAAAAGATCTCCAAATATATCATTTACATAAGCAAAAATATCATCAAAACTTGATGGATTAAAATCAAAATCATTTTCGTTTACATAACCAAACTGATCATATTTTGCCCTTTTTGTTTCATCTGATAGTATAGCGTAAGCTTCTGTAATTTCTTTAAATTTTTCTTCAGCTTCTTTATTGCCTTCGTTTCTATCTGGGTGATACTTAAGTGCAAGCTTTCTGTAAGCTTTTTTAATCTCTTCTGTAGTTGCGTTTCTATCTACACCCAAAATAGCATAATAATCTTTTGCCATTTTTGTTTTAATCTCCCTGCTACTTAAAAAATTATAAACCAGGGCAAAGCCTGCCCTGGTTTATAGTAATTTATGTTACTTATTATCTTCTTTTTCTACTTCTGCTTCAACGACATCTTCTTCTTTTTTTGACTCGTTACCAGCTTGATCCCCTTTGGACGAAGTTTGTTTGTAAGCTTCTTCCGCTAATTTGTGAGCTTTGTTTATAAGCTCATTCATTTTTGCTTCTATTTCTTCTTTAGTACCAGATTCTATAGCTTTCTTTGTAGCTTCTATCGCATCCTGAATCTCTTTTTTCTCGCTTTCAGAAATTTTATCGCCAAAATCATTTAAACTCTTTTGCGTAGAATATACTATAGAATCAGCTTTATTTTTTACTTCTACTAATTCTTTGTATTTTCTATCTTCTTCTGCATGAAGTTCGGCTTCTTTTACCATTCTTTCGATTTCTTCCTGAGTTAAACCACTTGAAGCAGTAATGCGAATCATCTGTTCTTTGCCAGTAGCTTTGTCTTTTGCAGTTACATTAAGAATTCCATTAGCATCAATATCAAATGTAACCTCTATCTGGGGCACTCCCCTTGGTGCAGGCGGTATTCCTACAAGTTCAAATCTTCCAAGCGTCTTGTTTTCTGATGCCATCTCGCGCTCACCTTGCAATACATGAATAGTAACTGCAGTCTGATTGTCTTCTGCTGTTGTAAATATCTGGCTTTTCTTGGTAGGAATTGTGGTATTTCTAGGTATTATCTTTGTCATAACGCCGCCTAGTGTTTCTATGCCAAGACTAAGTGGTGTTACATCAAGCAATAATACATCTTTTACTTCACCTTTTAATACACCGCCCTGTATAGCAGCACCTATTGCAACAGCTTCATCAGGATTGACATCTTTTCTTGGTTCTTTTCCAAAAAATTCCTTAACTACCTGCTGAATTTTAGGCATCCTTGTCATACCACCGACAAGGATAACATAATCTATATCGTTTTGCGTTAAATTAGCATCTTTTAAGGCTAACCTGCATGGCTCGAGCGTACGTTGTATTAGCGGATCGACTAATTGTTCAAATTTAGCCCTTGTAATTTTAATTACTAAGTGTTTTGGTCCTGAAGCATCTGCTGTAATAAAAGGCAAATTAACTTCTGTTTCAAGAGAACTTGAAAGCTCAATTTTAGCCTTTTCGCTAGCTTCTTTTAATCTTTGGAGTGCCATTGGGTCATTTCTTAAATCAATACCATGCTCTTTCTTAAATTCATCAGCTAAATAATCCAGCAACACCCTATCAAAATCATCGCCACCTAAATATGTATCACCATTTGTCGATTTAACCTCGAAGACCCCATCGGCAATTTCTAATATTGATATATCAAATGTACCGCCACCTAAATCGTAAACTGCCACTTTACCTTCTTTTGCTGTATCAAGTCCAAATGCTAGTGATGATGCAGTTGGCTCATTTATTATTCTTAAAACATTAAGCCCCGCAATGGTACCAGCATCTTTAGTTGCTTTCCTTTGTGAATCATCAAAATAAGCTGGTACAGTTATAACTGCTTCTGTTATTTTTTCACCTAAATAACTTTCCGCATCTCGTTTTAATTTCATTAAAACCTGAGCAGAAATTTCCTGTGGTGTATAATCTTTGCCGTTAATTCTTATTCTGCAGTCATCATTTGGTCCTTCTACCACTTCGTACGGAAGTTTAGCTTTTGCTTCTTGAGCTTCTTTTGAACTATACCTTCTACCTATCAATCTTTTTGCCGAAAATATAGTTTTCTTAGGATTTGTTATTGCCTGTCTTTTTGCAGCCTGCCCAACTAATATTTCGCCTTTATCTGTAAATGCCACTATACTTGGTGTTGTGTTTGAGCCCTCAGCATTTGGAATTACTTTTGGTTTACCACCTTCTATAATGGCCATACAAGAGTTTGTTGTTCCAAGATCTATTCCTAACACTCTTCCCATAAATTATACCTCCTCATTTTTATCTTCATCTGCATTGTTATCATTATTATTTAATTTACCTACCGAAACTTTTGCCGGTCTAAGCAATTTATCCTTATAAGTATAACCTTTTTCAAAAACTTGAACAATTTTATTCGGCGTATTTGATTCTACCATCATTAAAGCTTCATGAAGGTTTGGATTAAACTCGCATTCAGTATCTACTTCCTTTATTTCATACTTTTCCAAAAGCTGTTTAAATGCTTTTATAACAAGCTCAATACCAGATCTTATTGATTCATCATTTACACAAGCTTCATATGCTTTTTCTAGACTATCCAAAATTGGCAAAAAATCTCTTACTACTGAACCCTTTATAACATCAGCAATTTCAAACTTTTCTTTTTCTGTGCGTTTTCTGAAATTATCAAACTCAGCCAATAACCTTAAATATGCATCTTTTTGTTTTTCTAATTGTTCTTTTAATTCTGACAATTCGTCTTTTGTCTCCTGTTGGGTTTGATTTAGATCGGTTTCGTTGCTTTCTATATTATTTTGCAACTCTTGATTTTCTTGTAAATTTTCCGTGATATTATTTTTATCATTCATTACTACCTCCCTTGTTTAAAAAGTTTTTCTATTTTTTTGCTCAATAAATCCAGCGTGTAGATTACATTTTCATAATTTAAATTCATAGGTCCAAGTACACCTACAAAACCCAACTTTACATTATCCAGATAGTAAGGTTGGGCAACAAGACTCAGACTTTTTAGTTTCTCATTGGGTATATCATTACCTATTAATATTTTTTCATCATTTTTCAAAATCAAATCAACTATTTCAGAAACATGTTTTCTTTTTTCTATAACATCAAGAATTTTATTCAACTGTTCATAATCTTCATAAAATTCTCTTTCTTTTAATAGATTTTGAACGCCAGAAAAGTACAGATCTTTACTTTTTTCTTTTAATTTTTTAAATATTAAATCGCACTCTTGTCTACTTTTAGACAATGAGTTTTCTAAATCTTCCTGAATTTTTTCCAGCTCCCAACCTTTGTAATTTTCGCTTAAAAATTGAGCAATATCATTTAACTCATTTTCAGAATAATCTTTTGTAACCTCAATTATTTTTGTTTCCACAACTGATGGCTCAGCTATTACAGCGCATAGTAATTTATTAGAACCAATTTTTATCAAACTAATATCTTTTAGTTTTAGTTTAAATATATTAGGAGAGCTAACCATTGATATCAAACCACACGAACTAGATAAAATATTTGATATATCTGAAACAAAATCTTCAATTGTACTTAAATTTATATTATCAATTTGCTTTAGTCTTGGTTTCAAACTTTTCCTTTTCTTTTCCAATAGATGCTGTACATACACTTTATAACCAAGTTCAGTTGGAATTTTTCCGCTTGATATATAGGAATGTTTAAGGTATCCCATTTCTTCTAAATCAGACATAATATTTCTCATCGTAGCAGCAGAAAAAGGTAAATTATACCTTTTTATTAATACTCTGGAACCCACTGCTTCCTTATAGTTTATAAAATTTTCCACAACTATATTCAAGACCGTTAAATACCTTTCATCCAATTCTGTCTTCATTAGCAATCACCACTTCTACCTGCTAACAAGATATTCTAATTTTATTTTTTGTCAAGTCTTATTGAATTTAAATCTAATTAAACTGGCTCTAATTTAAAAGAAATTTTTTTATTTGATAAATAATTCAAAAAATGCTATGATATTTTTATATTAATAAACAAGGAGTAAATCTTGAAAAAGGAATTTGTTATTATAAAAGGTTCACAAATTTCATATGAGCTAGAAAATCCAAATGAACAAAATAATATTATTTTTATACATGGTTCTGGAGCTACCAAACTAACGTGGAAGCATCAGCTAAAAGCAACATTGCCCAATTATACAAAAATTGCTCTTGATTTAATTGGACATGGTGAGTCTCAAGGTAATGGTTATTCTTCTATTGATGATTATGTTGATTTTATAAAGTCATTTATTGAAGCCTTAGACTTAAAAAATGTAACACTTTGCGGACATTCTATGGGTGGCGCAACTGTTTTGCAATTCAGTCTCAAATACCCACACCTTTTAGATAAAATTATCATTGCTGGAAGCGGCGCAAAATTAAAAGTTCATCAAGATATTTTAAAAGCAACCCTGGAAGGTACAAACTATGCAGTAGATTGGGCTTATTGCGAACATACAAAAAAAGAACTGATCGAAGAAGCTGAAAGTGAATTTAATAATACAAACAAAATCGTACGATACAATGATTTTCTTGCTTGCAATGAGTTTGATATAATGCAAAAAGTAAATCAGATAGATAAACCTACACTTGTTATTGTAGGCTCTTGCGACAAACTTACACCTATTAAATATGCCCAATATCTAAAAGATAATATTAAACATTCGCAAATGGTTATTATCCAAAATGCTGGCCACATGTCTATGTGGGAGAAACCTGATGATTTTAATAAAGCAATCTGCAATTTTCTACAATAATTTGCAAATTTTGTAACATTTTGTATAATTAATTTTTAATTTATACAAGGGGGAAATATGAGTGGAAAGTTAAAAGGCGCAGAAATCTTTATCGAATGTCTCAAAAAAGAAGGAGCAAAACATCTATTTGGCATACCAGGTGGTGCAATTATTGACTTGCATGATGCCATTTATAAGCAAAAAGATATAGAGTTCATCCTAACAAGACACGAGCAAGGTGCTGTTCACATGGCAGATGGATATGCAAGAAGTACGGGCCAGGTTGGCGTTAGCCTTGTTACAAGCGGACCGGGCGCAACTAATGCTGTAACAGGTATTGCAACAGCATATATGGACTCTATACCTCTTGTTGTTTTTACAGGTCAGGTACCTACACATTTAATAGGCAACGATGCTTTCCAAGAAGTTGATATAGTAGGCATTACAAGATCTTGCACAAAACATAATTTTTTAGTAAAAGATGTTAAAGATTTAGCCTATACCATAAAAAAAGCTTTTTACATAGCAAGAACAGGCAGGCCAGGCCCCGTTTTGGTTGATATACCAAAAGATGTACAAACAGCAAGCTGTGAATTTGAGTATCCGGATGCAATACATTTGAGAAGTTATAACCCGACTTACCACGGTAACCCAAAACAGATAAAAAAGGTAGCTAAAGTAATTGAGCAAGCAGAAAGACCACTTTTGTATATTGGTGGTGGCGTAATTACTTCAAATGCGCATAAAGAAGTTTTAGAGCTAGCAGAAAGATTGCAAATACCTGCTTTTACTACACTTATGGGTATTGGGGCGTTTCCTGCAGACCATCCTTTGAGCCTGGGCATGGCTGGCATGCACGGTACCTATAAAGCAAATATGGCCATTCAATACTGCGATTTACTTATTTCTATAGGAGCAAGGTTTGACGATAGAATCACTGGAAAAGTATCCGAGTTTGCTCCAAATGCACA
>NZ_JAGDWY010000067.1:68824-79810 GCF_023256235.1 Desulfurella sp. | reverse complement strand
GATATTGACCCAACAAGTATAAGTAAAAATATTAAAGTTGATTATCCTATAGTAGGCGATGCAAAACTGGTTTTAAAGGAACTTCTTTCCATTCTTAAAGATAACAACAAAATTCAACAAAACAGAAAAAAGTGGCTGGATTTAATAAAAAAGTGGGACAGCGAACATCCTCTTTCATACGAAGACTCGGATAAAGTTATAAAACCACAATATGTAATACAATTACTAAACAAATTAACAAAAGAGTTGGATCCAATTGTTTCAACAGAAGTAGGCCAACATCAAATGTGGGTTGCGCAATTTTATAATTTCAATAAACCCAGAAGATTTTTAACATCAGGCGGTCTTGGTACAATGGGATTTGGATTTCCTGCAGGTATAGGTGCAAGTTTTGCAAATCCAGACAAACAGGTATTTGTTATAGCTGGAGATGGTTCTTTTCAGATGAATTTACAAGAATTAGCTGTTCTTGCAACGTATAAATTACAAACAAAGGTTATTATTTTAAATAACTCTTATTTGGGCATGGTAAGGCAGTGGCAACAGTTGTTTTACGGCAGAAGGTATGCAAATACCAATATAGAAGTACAACCTGATTTTGTAAAATTATCAGAAAGCTATGGCATTACAGCAAAAAGAGTTGAATACAAAAAAGATGTTGAACAGGCACTTACAGAATTAATAAATTATAATGGTCCATACGTGCTTGATATAAAAATCGAAAGAGAAGAAAATGTTTATCCTATGGTACCAGGTGGCGCACCACTTAGCGATATGATTTTAACTTAGGGGGAAAAATGAAAAGAATATTTTCAGTTATAGTAGAAAACGAATCAGGTGTTTTGTCGCGTATAGCAAATCTTTTTAGCGCAAGAGGCTACAACATAGAAAGCTTAAATGTTGCACCTATAAATGAACTTAATTTATCTAGAATGACTATAGTTACAGAAGGCGATGAAAATATTTTAGAACAAATAGGAAAACAGCTTAATAAGCTTATTGATACTATAAAAGTAATTGAATATAGCGATGATGTAGCATATGTAGAGCGTGAAATGGCTTTAATCAAAATGCATACGGATTCATCCACAAGGGCTGAAATTTTGCGCATAGTTGATATATTCAGGGGTAAAATAGTTGACGTATCGCAAAATTCATATACAATAGAAGTAACAGGAAGTTCCGAAAAAATCAATGCTATTTTAAATTTACTCGAACCTCTTGGGATTAAAGAAATTGCAAGGACTGGAAAAGTTGCAATGTCAAGAGAATCAAAACAATAATTTTGAGGAGGAATAAATGCTTAACGTTTACTATGACAAAGATGCGGATTTATCTTTAATAAAATCCAAAAAGATTGCAATTATTGGTTATGGCTCGCAGGGTTACGCCCACTCTCATAATCTAAAAGACTCTGGTTGTAATGTTGTGGTTGGCTTAAAAGAAGGCTCAAAAAGCTGGCAAAAAGCCGTTAACAATGGACACAAAGTAATGAATGTAGCTGAAGCTTGCAAATGGGCTGATGTTATAATGATTCTTACGCCAGATGAAACTCAAAGTGCTTTGTATAAAAGTGAAATTGAGCCAAACTTAAAAGAAGGCGATTATCTTGCTTTCGCACATGGTTTTAATATTCATTATGGTCAAATCATACCTCCAGGCAATATAAATGTAATGATGATTGCACCAAAAGGCCCAGGGCATTTAGTAAGAAGAGAATATGAAAAAGGTATGGGCGTGCCTATGCTTATTTCTGCTTATCAGGATTATTCTGGAAATACGCTTGCTATGGCATTGTCTTATGCTTGCGCAAATGGTGGTGGAAGAGCTGGTGTTATACAAACAACTTTTAAAGATGAAACAGAAACTGATCTTTTTGGTGAACAGGCTGTGCTTTGTGGTGGTTTAACTGCGCTTGTTAAAGCGGGTTTTGAAACATTAGTTGAAGCAGGTTATCCACCAGAGATGGCTTATTTTGAAACATTCCACGAAATGAAGCTAATTGTAGATTTGATGTATGAAGGCGGCATTTCAGATATGAGGTATTCTATATCAAATACTGCCAAATATGGAGATGTTACAAGAGGTCCAATTGTAATCAATGAAGAAACTAAACAAAGAATGAAAAATATATTAAAACAAATTCAAGATGGCAGTTTTGCAAAAGAATGGATATTAGAAAATCAGTGCAACAGACCAGTATTTAATGCGCTTCTTAAAAAAGATGAGGACCACGAAATAGAAATAGTAGGCAAAAAATTAAGAGCAATGATGCCATGGATTGCCGCTTCAAAATCTATTGATAGGAATAAAAATTAACATGAAAACTACAAAAAAAGATATAATAGCAAAAGAAGGTTACCCATTTATTGCTTCTTTTGTTATTGGTTCACTTCTTGTTAAAAATAAATTTCTAAAAGCTACATTGCTTGGTGCAAGTGCATTTAGTGTATATTTTTTTAGAAATCCAAAGAAAAATATCCACTATGAAAAAAATATGGTATTATCACCAGCAGATGGCACTATTGTGGATATATCCAACGCTTATGAAAGGTTTTTCTTTAAATCAGAAGTTAATAAAATTAGCATATTTATGTCAGTATTTGATGTGCATATAAACCTTGCTCCATTTAAAGGTGTATGTTTGGATAAAATTTACAACAAAGGCTTATTTATTAGCGCCAATAAACCAAAAGCTTCGCTTGAAAACGAACAATGTGCCCTTCTTTTTGAAAATGAAGATGGTAAAAAAATAGTAGTGGTGCAAATTGCTGGCATTATAGCAAGAAGAATCGTAACATATACAAAACCAAATGACAAAGTAGAAGCTGGAGACATTATAGGTCTTATACGCTTTGGCTCAAGGGTTGATATTTACAGCGAAAATGAATTAAATTTAGCAGTACATATGAATCAAAAAATAAAAGGTGGAGATTTAATAGGTTATTTATGAAACAAAAAAACGCACTTTACATATTGCCAAATCTGTTTACTACTGCCAATATGCTTTCTGGTTTCTACAGTATTATAGAGTCTTATCAGGGAGATTATCTGACAGCAGCGTGGCTTTTGATATTGGCTGTGGTATTTGACAATTTAGATGGCAAAATAGCAAGACTTACTCATTGTGAGAGTAGGTTTGGGGTTGAATATGACTCTTTGTCTGACCTTGTAAGTTTTGGAGTCGCACCAGCATTTTTAATGTACACATTCGCTTTAAGTGATATGGGCCGAATAGGAGTTATTGCTGCATCGCTATTTTTATTAACAGGTGCGCTAAGACTTGCACGTTTCAACGTTATTACAACAAAAACAATTGATTTTGTAGGCTTACCTATACCAGGTGGGGCTATAATAATTGCAAGCATAATATTAGCGATTTTACATTTTAATATTGAATATAAAGATTACAAAATATTTTTTTTAGTGAGCGTGTATGTAATCTCGTTTTTAATGATTAGTACAATCAAATATAGAAGTTTTAAAAAAGTAAAACTAGATGGAAGAATTTCAATTAGAGTTTTTGCGCTTATACTATTAATTTTATCGCTTGTTATATATAAACCTTACATATTTGTTCCACTTATTGGCCTATCTTATGCTTTGTCTGGTCCAATAGAATTAATAATAAAGTTTTTTAAAAAAGGGAGGGTTAACCATGAGCTCCAGGATAGTAAAAATATTTGACACAACGCTAAGGGACGGAGAACAATCACCGGGTGCCAGTTTAAATATCGAAGAAAAGATTGCAATTGCAAAACAACTTGAAAAATTAGGTGTTGATGTTATTGAAGCAGGTTTTGCTGCTGCAAGTCCAGGTGATTTTGAAGCAATAAATGCAATAGCAAAAACAATAAAGAATTCCACCATAGCATCCCTTGCAAGAGCAGTGAAACCAGATATTGAAAAAGGCTTAGAAGCAATAAAGCCAGCTCAACGCAAAAGACTGCATACATTTATAGCAACAAGCCCAATACATGTGGAAAAGAAACTAAAAATGAGCTATGAAGCTGTACTTGATGCAGCAGTTGAAGCAGTGAAATTTGCAAGAAATGGCTGCGAAGAAGTGGAGTTTTCTGCTGAAGATGCAACGCGCTCAAACTGGGATTACCTTTGCAAAGTTGTCGAAAGTGTAATTAATGCAGGAGCAAGCGTTGTGAATTTGCCAGATACAGTGGGATACACCACACCCCAAGAGTACTATGAACTCATAACCTACATAAAAAATAAAGTACCAAATATTGATAAAGCAGAAGTTTCTGTCCACTGTCACAATGATTTAGGTATGGCTGTTGCTAACTCTCTATCTGCAGTTTTGGCTGGAGCAGACCAGGTAGAATGCACAATAAATGGCATAGGAGAGCGTGCAGGGAACGCCTCTTTGGAAGAAATTGTTATGGCTATAAAGGTTAGAAACGATATATATAAAGCCTCAACAAATATAAATACAAAAGAAATCTACCGCACAAGCAGGCTTGTAAGCAAGCTAACAGGCATAGATATCCAGCGCAATAAAGCTATAGTGGGTAAAAATGCCTTTGCACATGAAGCTGGTATACATCAAGACGGTGTAATTAAAGAAAAAAGCACATACGAAATCATGAAACCAGAAGATGTAGGTATTGACTCAAGTTCACTTGTGCTTGGCAAACACTCAGGCAAACACGGACTTGAAAAAAGGCTTATTGAGCTTGGCTACCAGCTAACCAAAGAAGAACTTGAAGACATATTTGAAAAATTCAAAGTCCTTGCAGACAAGAAAAAAGAAGTATACGACGAAGACCTGCACGCACTTGTAGAAGATAAAATAAAATTCAGTCCATCTGTGTATGAAATTGTTAGCTTGCAGGTAAGCTCTGGCACAAACATTACACCTACTGCTACAATAAAGTTATCCAAAAACGGTGAGATATTTGAAGATGCAGCATTGGGAGATGGTCCGGTAGATGCAGTTTACAAAGCTTTAGAGCGAATTACATTTGTTAAAGGTCAACTTAAATTTTATGAAATCAAATCCATAACAGAAAGCAGAGAAGCCTTGGGTGAAGCAACTGTAAAAGTATATTTTCCGAATATTGATAAAAATATAATTGGCAGAGGTGTTGCAACAGATGTTATAGAAGCAAGCGCAAAAGCTTATCTAGATGCTATTAATAAAGCGCTGATGTATATGTAAAATTTTGAAAAACTAAAAAACTTTGCAAAATTTTATTGAAGGTGTATAATAAAATTATGGAAAATAAAAGCTGTTTGATTTGTGCGTGGAGAGAGTTTTGTGCAAAAAAAGAAATAATAGAAAACAGATATTGTCCAGACTTTACACTTGATGTAGCTTTTCTAAAAAAACAAGAAGATAAAAAAGAAAAAGAAAGGCAAACCGAAAATGCAAATAAGCGAACAAATACTAAATAGCGCAATCAGTATAATAGAAACGGATAAAGATATCAGTTTGCTTGTATATTACAGTGATATAAAAAAATTAAACATAGATGAGCTTCTAAAAAAAGACATAAGAAAAATTATTGTTTTCAAACGTACCGAGATTGAAGAAGATAATCATGAACAACTCCAAAATTTAAAAAACCTTCCAAGTATTACAGTACCAAATATAAGTTTTACAAGAACAAATAAACTGAAAGTAGCCATTGTTATGGCTCTTGCTGCAAATATTTTATCCAAAGATTCAAGGCTTATAGCTTTAACTGGTCTAAATAATATAGATAGTATGATCTATTTAGAAATAGAAAAAGAAAAAGAACTTTTACTTTTTAGAGAAAATATTGATTTTGGTGAGAGTATAAGACCAGAAGTATTTGAAAAAATATTGCGTATTGCGCTTGAGCTAGCAAACCAAGGAAGAGAAGGAAAATCTGTTGGCGCTTTGTTCGTATTAGGCGACATTGAAAACATAAAGCCATATATTAAACAAATGATTTTTAATCCTTTTAAAGGCTACGATCCTAAAGAAAGAAATATTATGTTATCTAACCTTGATGATACAATAAAAGAATACAGTGTATTAGATGGTGCTTTTTTAATCAGTGGGGATGGTACATTAGAGTCGGCTGGGGCTCACATTGCAGCTTCTGCTGACACTACTGATCTACCCAAAGGTTTGGGTTCAAGACACATGGCTGCTGCTGCTATCACAAGTGTATCAAATGCAATGAGCATAGTTGTATCAGAATCGACAGGAGACGTTAGCGTCTTTAAAAACGGAAAACTAATAACACAAATTGAAAAAGCTATATAAGAGTGTTGCATGGTTGTATTAGACGGTAAAACACTGGCAAATAAAATTAAATCTCAGGTAAAAGATGAAATATATCAGTTAAAATCTAAAGGTATTATACCAGGTTTGGCTGTTATCCTTGTAGGTAATAACCCGGCAAGCCAGGTATACGTTAATATGAAAACAAAGGCTTGTGAAGAAGTAGGAATATACTCTATAAACCATAGAATGCCTGAAGAAGTAAATGAAAAAGATTTACTTTATGTAATAGATATGTTGAACAAAAATCCTCTGGTTAATGCAATTTTAGTACAATTACCTCTACCTTCAAAAATTAACGAAGAACGTGTAATAGAAGCAATTGATCCTAAAAAAGATGTAGATGGATTTCACCCATACAATATGGGAAGATTATTGCGCGGTAAACCATTTATTTATCCATGTACACCATATGGCGTAATGAAGTTATTTGAAGAGTACAATATAGAATTAAAAGGCAAAGATGTATGCGTAATAGGTACGGGCAATATTACAGGTAAACCCATGTCTTATATGCTTTTGAATGAATATGCCAGTGTACAAATCTGTCACATATATACAAAAAATCTCAAAGATAAAACAAAAAATGCAGATATCATAATAAGCGCTACAGGCAAAGCCCATTTAATTACTCAAGATATGGTAAAAGAAGGTGCAGTTGTAGTGGATGTAGGGATAACTAAAATTAATGATAAAATCATAGGCGATGTTGATTTTGAAAATGTATCAAAAATTGCTAGCTACATAACACCAGTCCCAGGTGGTGTTGGGCCTATGACAATTGCTATGCTAATAGAAAATACTGTATTTTTAGCTAAACAACAAAACAATATAGTTTAAGCAATCGGATTTGGACCATATTTATTTTCTTGACTTGAGCCTTTAATAAAACCAAGTAGTACAAAAAGCCAAATGTCCACCAAAAAACATATTATAAATATAGCTGCAACAATACCAAATTCACTGCTTTTTTCTGATATGTGTTCGAAAAAGTTAGATAAATATCCTAATAAAAAATTACAAACAAAAAACAAAATTGTATAAAAACCACTTTAGTTCAAATCGTGAAAACGCCTTGTCTGTAGTGAAAGTGCAGGAAGCAATAAAACAATTCTCCATACAATAACAAAAGTTGAGTAAATTGCAACTAACTGAGTATAATCTGTAACTTTAAATATATATAAAACAAGCGTTAGTAAAGATATCAAAATAATAAATACTATAATATTTCCAAGATAAAACATCCAGAATTCCTTTCTAGGCAAGCGTGTTTTAAAATCCAATGAGTGTTTTAAAACATATAACCAATA
This sequence comes from Desulfurella sp., assembly GCF_023256235.1. Lineage (NCBI taxonomy): Bacteria > Pseudomonadati > Campylobacterota > Desulfurellia > Desulfurellales > Desulfurellaceae > Desulfurella > Desulfurella sp. Next base: position 72,229 of record NZ_JAGDWY010000067.1, on the reverse strand, counting down.
TTTTAAAGGATTATTTGAACTATAAATTGTTTCTTGAGTTTTATTCATTTCTAGATTGTTCATTAAACCTTCTCGCAAAAAAAAGTATAAACAATTATTAGTGTATTGTAAAGCAAAAAAATAACTTTTAAGAAAGAGCAAGTCTAACTAAATTTAAAGCAAATTGAGAAATATACAATCTTGTATAGTTTCTTTGTGCCTGATAAATCTCTTTATAAATACTAATATTGTCTTTTACCATAATACCTATATAGTGCAAACCTACTGGTTTTTCGTTCGTACCACCACCTGGTCCAGCAATACCTGTATCAGCTAAAACAATATCTGCGCCAAAAAGACGCTTAGCGCCAAGTAGCATTTCTTTTGCCGTTTGCTCACTAACTGCTCCAAAAGATTCAAGCGTTTGCTTGTCTACACCCAGTATTTTCATTTTTGCCTTATTAGAGTAGCTAACTATACCTCCAAGACAATAATCGGATGAGCCTGCTATATTTACAAGTCTTGACACAATAAGACCACCTGTTGAGGATTCGGCCGTAGCAATCGTTAATTGTTTTTGCCTCAATATATTTCCAACAACTTCTTCCATTTCGGACTCATCTTTTGCATATATGTATTTACCAAGAACTGCTTCAATTTTACCAGCACTAGTTAGCTCTTTGGCATAAACATCAACACCCAAAGCCGAAACATTGATAAATGTATTGTCAAAATCTTTAACTAAGTTGCTAACATCACTTTCTTTTAAGCCAAATGTCCTAAACAATGCAATTTCTCTAATTTTTTTTGCATACCCCAACCATTCAAAAGCTTTAATTAGCATACTTTTTGCTTCTTGCGGTATGCCTGGCAAAACAATTGTTGTTTTGTTGTTTTTTTCATATATAAAACCTAAAGCTTTACCGTAATCATTGGTTATTGGCTTTGAATTTAAAAGTCTAAGCGCCATATTTTTCCTTGTATCTGTGAATTCTACATTGCGCAAATTGTAATCATCTTCTAAATATTTAAGCCATTTTTCATCATAAACCAACTTTTCATTAAATGCTTTTGATAATGCCTGACGCGTTACATCATCAAATGTAGGACCCAGTCCACCACTCACAATAAGGATGTCGCACATTTCAAGTGCAAACTGGACGCTTTTTGCAATCTCATCTTCAATATCTTTGCAAATATGTATAAAAACAACATCCAAACCTCGCTCAAATGCAATTTTTGCAAAAACAGATGAATTTGTATCCTGTTTTGATCCTGTGGCAAACTCACTACCTGTAATTAAAATACCAACATTCATAATTAAACCCCCAAAGTAGCATATTTTAAAAATCTCTTTAAGTAATACATACACACTAAAAACCCAATAAAAGCTCCAATAAAAATGGCAAACCTTATACCAATATAATTTGCAATTGTTCCACTAAATATACTACCCAAAGGTGTAACACCCAGAAAAACGAGAGAATAGACGCTCATTATGCGACCCCTTAACTCGTTTGTAGATAAAAGCTGCATAGTTGTATTTGATAGTATAATATATGCAATTAAACAAAAACCTGCAGCAAATATTGAAATGCTTGCTTGAGTATAGTTTTTAGATATTGCCATCAAAATTTGAAAAATATTTAAACCAAAAGCATTTATAATCATTAATTTGAGGTAAGACGTTTTTTTTGAGATATATGCTATAAATATAGCTCCAAAAAATGAGCCAAGACCCATATAAGTCATTAGCATACCAAATCCTATAGCGTTTCGTTTTAATGTATATTTTGCCAAAAGTGGTACAAGTACACTAAAATTCATTGCAAATATTGACAATATTGTTAGCAAAATAATTATATCAAGTAAAACTTTATTTGTCTTTATGAATGCAATTAATTCTTTTACACTGTTTTTTAGGGAACTTCTTTTGCCAGAAGGCTCGCCATCTTTATCAATAAAAAATAAACCGATAACAAGAGGCACAAAGCTTATGGCATTCGCATAAAAGGTAGCTTTGATACCGACTTTTGCAATCATTATGCCCGCAATTGCAGGACCTATAATACGCGCTAGGTTAAATATTGTAGAGTTTAGCGCGATAGCATTTGATAAATCATTTTTACCAACCAAATCTATCATAAATGATTGCCTTGCGGGTACATCAAATGTTTGAGCAAGACCCATAAAAGCAGTTAGCATCAAAACTTCAATATAAGTTATAACATCAAAACCTGTAAGTATAGCTAATATTAGAGAAAAAAGCGCCATAGAGCTTTGTGTAATTATTACAATATAGCGTTTTTTGAATCTATCTGCAACATCCCCTGCATATAAAGAAAAAAACAAAATAGGCAAATACTGGAAAGCAACAACGAGACCAAGTAAAAAAGGTGAGTTTGTCAATTTCAAAACAAGCCACGCCTGACCTACAATTTGCATCCAGGTACCAATTGAAGAAATAATTTGGCCAAACCAGAAAATCCTGAAATTTTTATACCTAAGGGAACTGAAGGTTTGAGATAAAATTTTAATAAAAACTCTCCTTTGGCTGTAATTTTAAACCTTAAATTTATTATATCAAAAAGTACTAAAATAAACACTATTTAGAATTTATGATTTCATTTATTATAGCTTTTTGGGTATCATTAAACATTGAAGGATTTATTGTTTTTAAAATTTCATTAAGCTTATTTGTATCATTAAGTTTTTTGTAACAATAAATGATGTTAATGTAGGCTGCAGCAGATGGATTTTGCTTTATTGATTTTTGCAAAAGCTTTACTGCCTGTAAATATTGTCCTTCTTTTATGTATATTGCTGCAAGATCGTTTAAGGCAAAAGGATCTTCTTGAATGGATAAATATTCTTTAAGTAATAATTTCGCCCTATAATAATCGCCATTTTCTATACTATTGTTTATATTGAGTGCTAAAGTAGAGAGTTTTTCTGCTTTTTCTTGTTGGAAGTGCAAAACATTTTTTAATTGATTTTCTTTTGTAGACTCCGTTTTAGTTTGATTGGTTGCGCTAATTTGTTGGGAACATGAAGGTTTGGATTGAATTGTAATTTTTTTATTTGTAGTTTTTTCTGATACAGACTTTAAAATTGGACTTTTTGTTGAATTTGTAGCATTTATTTGCTTTGTTAAAAACTTTGAGTTTATGGAATTTGTATAGTTTGTAGAATTTGTAGTGTTTTGTGTGTAAATTTTTATTGCATTTTGCGATTTTTTGGGTGGAGCCTTGCCAATAAAATTTGAAATATGAATAAGCAAACTTCCAACCAAAATTGAAACAAAAAAAAGCACTATCCATTTTATGTTTTTTTTATCTGGTTTTTTATTGTATTTATTATTGATAGGAGGTTTTTTTGTTTGTTCTAACCTCTTTAAAGCCTCGTAGAGTTTGCTCACTCAATCAC
>NZ_JAGDWY010000067.1:65562-68814 GCF_023256235.1 Desulfurella sp. | reverse complement strand
TCTTTTTTTCTGGTTTTTTGGTAAATTTTTGAAAATCAGGAGAGCGATTTTCATTATTAAGTCTTTTTAGAGCTTCGTAGAGTTTACTCATTTTTTAAAATTACCGGTTTTATTAATATTACAAGTTCAACATTACTTATGGACTCATTGTTTTGCTTAAACAAATTACCTACAATTGGTATGTCGCCAAGTACAGGTATGCGTGTATTTGATTTATTTATTTGTTTGCTTATAAGACCACCTATTACGATCATCTGATCACTTTTGGCTGCAATCTGCGTTGTAGCTTCTTCAAGGTTTACCTGCGGCAGTGTATATGAATTTTGACCTATCGTAGTTGGCGTTAGACTCAAAACAGTACTCTTTATAGGTGTAATGCTTAAATTAACTGTGTTTGTTGAATTGTTAATATAGGGAATTACACCCAGCATTACACCATCAAACACACTATTTAAATTTACAGTAGGCTGTGTAGTCGATGTACCACCAGCTACGGTTGTAGTTGTAACCTGCACAGACTGAATATACGATATACTTTTCCCCACACTGATCAAAGCAGGTTGACCGTTTGTTACCAATATGCGTGGATTTGAGATAATCTTTACATTACCGTATTGAGCAAGAGCGTCCAGCAATACGCCAAAGTTGTTTGTATTAAAAGTCGCGGCTATGCCTCCTGGCATATTGGCACTATTTGTAGCAACACCTGGTGCAGTTCCGAAAATACCTGGTTTAAAAGGAAAAGTCTGACCATAGATTTCAGGTGGATAATTAGCATTTGATGTTAGAGCATTTAGAGAGTTTTCTGGTATGGCAGATAGGTTTTGCTGAACTGTAAAACGCCCATTTGCCGCTCTAAATAAAGCATTCCAATTTATGCCGTAGCTTGAAGAATCGTTTAAGTTTACCTCAACAATCTTAACTTCTAAAAGTACCTGAGAATCGTAGTGTGATTTTAAATTGTGAATATATTTTGAGATTAAATTCAGATTGTGTTCTCTATCTTTTACAACCAAAAGACCAATGGAAGGATCAAGAGAGTATTTACCTTCTTTTGAAAGCATTGCTTTAAGCGTATTTTCTATTTGTGCATAAATATCTGTAGAAGATGTACCAATAGAATCTGTTATTTTGAACTCTCCCGTCAAAGGCGTTGAAGCAGAACCACCCGTTGCACTTGTCGCAGATTGGCTTGCGCTACCAAGTACATCACCACCTACGCTTATGTTTGCTTTTTTATGAGAAGCTATAAAGTTTAAATAAAACATTTTTGTGCCAAATTCTTTTACATAAAGCGTTTTGCCTTTTATTTCGTAAACCAAATTTAAAGATTGGGATAATGCATCAAGCGCTTCTTTAATAGGTGTATGTTTGAAAGATACAGTGACTAAAGGTACATAGTAAATTTGCTGTTGGTTTTGAGGATGATGAATTTCTTGAGTATAGGGTGGTTGAACTTGTTGGGGTTTTGCTATATTGGGATTTTGTTGAGTCTGTGTTGTATTTGGATTTTGTGGCACAGTTGGGTTTAACCCTACAAATTGAGGCGAGTAAGAAGTATTTGATAGTGGACTAAAGTTTGTATTTGGATATTGATTATAATACGGGTTATAAGGTGCCTGGTAATTGGCTTGCGGTTGTATATTTTGTATTTTTGGCTTTTGAGTAATACTTTCTAAGTTTGAATCAATTACCAAATTAAGCCCTGCAACCTTTGCTATTGTGTAATATACATCCTTAAAATCTGCATCCTTTACAATCAAGCTTATATACTGGGTATTTACTGGAGAGCCACTTTCAAATTGAGGTTTGAAAGTAATTTTATTTGGTGCTGGCGCTACTGCCGCTTGAGTTTCAGATTTTATAGAAAAATCATTTTTCGCAATTTCTCTACTTGTAGCACACGAAGTTAATAAAAAACATAATAAAATATACTTAAGGTATTTTAACATAAAGCGTTTGCCTCCCTATAGGTGTTTGCAAGACAACATAATCACTACCTATTTTTAAAACCCTAAATCCATCGCTTGACTGTCCAACTCTATAAAATTTACCATCTAAAAAACAAAAATATCCATATTTATCTTTTGATATGATAGTAAGTTTTGGCATATTAAACTCAAGTGTACTAGGTTGTTGCACTAAAGTATTTTGATTTATAAAAAATATTTCTTTTGGTTTTATATCTGTTTGTTTTTTTACCTGTATACTTTGTATACTTAAATTCTCAATTTCGTTTATATTGCTAGGTAAAGAAATATTGTATGGTCTAGGTTTAATAGGCCAAATAAAGCCTAATAGAATTAATAAAAAAGGCACATAAACAATAATGCCGTTTACTTTCATAAACCCCACCTAAAACCTTCAATTGTGCAGTTTAAAGTACCATTTGAAGATTGAATCTTAGCATTTTTTATTACAACTATACCTGATCCATAAAGACTATCTATATCTCTAACAAGTTTACTTAAACTATTTTGGGATAAACTTACTTTGAAATTTGTTTTTAATTTTGTATCTATACCTTTAATGGTATTTTCGTCATGCCTTAATATACTCAATTTTTGTTTAACTGCAGAAATTTTATTTTGATAGGATACTAAGGTTGATATAGCTTGATTTAGCATATTTAGCTTAACCAAAGTATATCTATAAAATATTATCGAAAAACTGCTAAAAACAGATACAATAAAAACACCAAGTAAAACTTTTTTAAGATGATACACTTTTTTCCTCAAGACTTAAATCAAATAGCAATTTCCCATCCAAATAATAAAAGTTAGATACATTTATTTTATAATTTTTTGACACTTCTTTTAAAAATTCATTAAACTCACCTTTAGCATTTTTTAAATCTCCAAAAACTAAACCTTTTATATTGATTGTGTAATTGTAAGTATCAAGCGTATCATTTGATGTAGCGTTTTGAATGTTTGAAATTTTAGCGTTTGAAATATCCACTTCAATAAAATACAGGTTAGGTAATTTATAAGTTGAAAGTTCCTTTAATATATAATCCAATCTGGGAAGTTTTTGATATTTTATGTATAAATTGATATTTTTTTGTATGCTTGTAGCATTTATATTTGTATCTATTGAGCCCAAAGATTTCTCATAGGTAGACATTTCACTATTTAGCTGATTGGTTAAACCTAAAATTTTTATGTAATTAATAAAACCCGCAAATAAAATCAAAACCCCGCCTATAAACACAGCGATTGCGATTTTACCAGCAACTTGAGCATGTTTAAA
>NZ_JAGDWY010000067.1:59900-65552 GCF_023256235.1 Desulfurella sp. | reverse complement strand
TGTTTAAATGCTTTGTAGTTTTCTTTGTGTTTTGGGGTTAAAAAATTAATATCGTTTTTATATAGCAAACCCAGGACTTCAATGTATTCTATAATCTGAGATTGTGTTAAATTGCCAATTTTTAAAAAAAGTTCTTGTGCTTCAATATTGACACTTAGTAAATTATCAAACAATTCTGATGAGCCTAAGCAATATATATTTTTTTTATTGTATTGTGTTAAAACGCCTTGTAAAAAGTTACCAAGTTCCTGGTATTCGCTTTGGAAACCTTCTTTATGTATGGTTTTAGCACTTAACTTCTCATTATCAAAAGCAATAACTCTTATATAATTGTCTTTTTCTATAATAATTACTGCTTGCGGATCTTTTTGGTAAAAAGCGCAAAATAGATTTTTAATTGCAATTTCAACAGGCACGCATTGTTCAATTGTACAATCAAGTCTATCTATAAAATCAAAACTATCTTTATTTACCGCTACATAATAAAATAACGCTTTTGTTTTATCAACTTGCTTTATTTTTTTGTAGCTGATTTCAAACTCATTACCAAAAATACCCAGATGACCTACTGCATTTTTTATTGCAGTATAGGTTGCAAGCTTTGATAAGCTTATAAATTCATCTGTATCTACATACAAATTAGATTCAAATGCTAAGCTAACTATGTCTTTTGGTTTAATAAATTCAGGCAAAGTTTCTATATCAGATTCTTTAATATCCAGTATCTCAAAATTTGACCCATTTTTATACGAAATTATTTTTATGCCTTTTTTTGAACAATACAAGAGTTTTTTCATTTAAAATCCAAACCTAAGTTTTATATTCAAACTTTGCAAAGCTTCTTTTACAATAGCAAAACTAATTCTATTTGTATTTAGTGAATATGCAATAAAAAGCGACCTTGAACATATTGTATTAATTAGCCTTGGTATGCCAAGTGAGCTTTTTGCAATAGTTTTTAGCGCAACATTTGTAAAAGACAGATCGCCTCTTTGGACTTTTGATAATCTAAATAAAATATAATGCAAAGCTTCCTGCTTAGATAACTGATCCAAAGATTCATAAATGCTTATACGTTGCCTCAACTGGCGCATTGCATAGCTTGAAAGTTTGTTGTTAAGTTCTGGTTGACCTACAAGCAAAATTTGCATCAATTTGTTTTTTGTTGTTTCTATATTTGATAATAATCTCAATTGTTCAAGCGTTTCGTTGGGCAGATCCTGTGCTTCATCTATAATAATAGCCAATCTTTTTCCATTTTGAGAAAGTTGTATAAGATAGTCTTGAAATTGCCTCAAAAGCACATCAAGGTTAAGCTCGCTATCAGTTTTTATACCCAAATCGTACAAAATGGCTAAAATCAGCTCTTTTGGCTGCAAAATTGGTGATATTAAAACTGCTGTTTCAAAATTTTCAGGCATATTTTCAAGAAGCATTCTAATAAGCATGGTTTTACCACATCCTACTTCGCCAACAACTACTGCAAAAGCTTCATTTGACTCAAAAAAATATTTTAGTATATCAAGTATTTGCGTGTGAGATCTGCTTGGAAAGTAAAAATCTAAATCAGGTGTTAATCTAAATGGATCATCACTTAACTTAAAAAAATCAAGCACTTCTTGCTTCACCTAACAGCTCCCATTTTAGATACAAGCTGATATACAGGCACAATTAAAGCTAACACAATGATAAAAAAGAATATACCGGCAATGGTCAATACTATAGGTTCTATTGTTTTTTCCATTACTTCTACCATGCGATTGACTTTTGTATAGTATGAGTTTGCAATATAGCTCATCTGTTTGTCGAGTTCGCCTGTTTTTTCGCCTGCTGATATCATACGCACAATAAATGGTTCAAATATTTTACTTTTTCTAAAGGATTCGCTTAATCCCATACCGTTTTTTATACTATTATTGGTGTTTTCTAAAGCAAACTTAAATACAAGGTTTTTGAAAGCTTTTTTTATTATATCAAGCGAATTTGTAATAGATACGCCCACACGCAAAAGCAATGCTTCATATTCAAAAAAAAATGCAAGGTTGCTAGTTAAAATAAGCGTACCAAAAATCGGTATTTTATATATAGTAGAATCTAGAAAAAATTTACCTTTTTCACTTAGCTTTAGCATAAAAAAAATCAAAGAAAATACAACAAAAACTAATGGAAAAATCCACCAATAATGATTTAAAAAAGCCACACTTTTTATGAGCAAAATTGTAGGTAAAGGCAACTTCAAACCCATTGTGCTAAAAACAGCAGTTAGCTTAGGCAAAACATAAAACATCCAAAAAGCCGCTGCACCAAGCATAGATAAACTTACAAACAAAGGATACATTAATGCCCTTTTTGTGTTTGATACAATATCTTCAATTTTTTGCAAATGCTGTGCTGCATCGTTTAAAACATTTGAGAGTGCGCCTGATTCTTCTCCAATTCTAACCAGATGCACAAGTACATCTGGAAAAACCTTGTGACGCTTTAATGCATCTGAAAAGCTCATACCTTCTCTAATATCAAAAATCACTTCTTCTGTTATAAACTTAAAGCGCTTATTTTTTGTATTTAAAGCAAATTCATCCAACGCTTCAAGCAGTGAGATACCACCACCCAGCATCAAAGACAAATTATTGCAAAATTCTATAATTTCTTTACGTTTGATTTTTGGCTCAAAAAAAGAAAATCTAATAGGCTTAAATTTTATAGGGATTAAATTATCCCTTGCTATTCTTGTTAATAAAGCTTCTTTAGATGGGCTAATAAATATGCGCACTGCCAAATTGCCTTCGCTATCAATAACCCAAACCTTATACTTCATCTACCAAATACCCTTATGACTTCTTCTATATCTGTAATGGATTGCACTACCTTCTTTTTTGCATCATCTAAAAGTGTTCTCATTCCGCTTTCGTAGGCTTGTTTTTCTATTTTGTAAAGCGGTTCATCTTGCGCTATAAGGTTCCTAATGGCATCATTTATAAGCAAAATTTGAGAAACTACCGTACGCCCTATATATCCTGTAAAATTGCATTTTGGACAACCATGTTTTTTAAATATGTTGATTGGCTTATCAATGCTTAAAAACTCCATATCTTCACGCGATGTTTCAACTTCTTGCTTACAAAAAGGACAAAGCTTTCTAACAAGCCTCTGGGATACAAGTGCTACAACAGAGCTTGCAATCAAAAAGCTATCTGCACCTAAATCTTTAAGTCTTGGAATAATTCCTATGCAATCATTTGCATGAATAGTTGACAATACCAAGTGTCCTGTCATAGATGCCCTTATTGCCATTTGAGCTGTTTTTGCATCCCTGATTTCGCCAATTAGCATTACATCTGGATCCTGCCTCATAAATGATACTATAGCGCTTGAAAAATCATACCCTGCAAGTTCATTTACCTGTGTCTGGCGTGCCATCGGGTATTTATACTCAATTGGATCTTCTACTGTCATTATGTTTTTTTCCAAAGCATTTATGCGGCGCAGTGCAGCATAAAGCGTAGTGGTTTTGCCAGAGCCTGTTGGGCCGCTTATCAGTATAATACCATAAGGTTTTGAAAAAGCCACTTCAAGTTTTGCCAGGTCTTTTTCATCAAAACCCAAATTAGGCATAGAGTATAAACTGGAGCTTGCACCAAGTATTCTAATAACAACATTTTCACCATATACTGTACGCACGGTTGAAACTCTCATGTCGTAAGTTTTTCCTAAAAATTCAAAGCTGATGCGCCCATCCTGAGGTTTTCTTTGCTCTGATATATCCATACCAGATCTTACTTTTATGTTTGATATAAAACGATTTGCAAGTGTTTGTGGCATAGAGTATACCAGTTGCAAAACACCATCTATGCGAAAATGTATATGCAGGCTTTTATCTGTAGGCGTTATATGTATGTCGCTTGAGCGCATATTTATTGCTAAAATAAAAATTGAGCGTGTAAAATCTTCCATATTTATATCTGCATTGGGGTTTGACCTAATTACATTTATAACGCGCTCTATATCCTGCTCTATGGGGTGCTCTAATAGATAATAATTTGTTTCAATTGCTTCTTGTATTTCGCTTTGACTTGCTATGTAAAAGTTTGGCTTTAATGTGGTAATGCGAGATATTAGGTCAAAAAGACGCTCATCATCTGGATTTGCAATAGCAATACTTAAAGTATTGTCTTTTTTTTCAAAAGCAAGCACCTTATGCTGTCTGCAAAAATTAAGGTTTATAAGTTTCATTGCATTATTATCGGGCTTAATTTCTTTTATATCAATAAATGGCAAATCAAACTGCTTTGAAAGGCTTAAGGCAATTTCTCTATCTGTTACAATACCAAGCCTGACTAAAACTTCTCCTAAAAGCTCACCTGTAGCTTTCTGTTCTTTTAGGGCAAATTTTATATGATTATCATTAATATATCCTTCGTCTTTTAATAACTCGCCTAAGCGTTTTTTAGCCATGGTTAATAATAATAGACACCACTGCCTACAAGTCCATTTTTATCTGTAAAAGTTATATTTGCTGTGCAAATATTAACAAAGAGCAATGCAAACTGATTATAGAACGTCACAGATTTATTATTTGCACTGCAAGTTGCACTACAAAAAATAGATGGACTTGCAGATGCGTTGCATGTATATGGTGGAGAACCACCGCTTACAGTTACTGTACCAGTACCCGATTGAAAAGTATAGCCAGAAGGTGGCGTTAATGTTAACTGATTTTGCTGTGGTGGCTGTTGCTGCGATGATGAAGTTAAAGTGCAAGTTGTCCCACTGCAGCTGCCGCTGTATGTGTAATTTGTGCAAAACTTGCCAATAGCGTCTGTTATGGATAATGCCATTACACTATCGTCGTAGGTATTTGAAAGTGGGTATTGCTGGCTTGCAAAAACGCCATTTGAGTTTGTAATTGTATTTGGACTATCAAGTTTGTTGTTTGCACCGCTTGATATGATAACAAAAGCGTCCATTATAGGTGTAGCATTTGGAGCATTGATTGTTCTTACATCGCTTGAGCTAAGCGTAGGGTTTTGATTGTAATAGTAGTTTAGCGCATAAAGCACAGCGCAGAAGTTTTGCATATTGCCTGCATTTGTTAAGCTTAGATTTATTGCGTTTGCGCCGTTTATTGATATATTTAACGCTCTATTATTTACTGCATAGTAGAATGTATTGCCATACGCATCCTTTTGGAGCCCGCCTATTGTATTATATGGCAGGTAGCCTATGTTTTGATTTGAAGCAGTGCCATTTGTGTTTGATGCAGCAAGGGGTAGTTTGCCATTTGCCATTGCATAACCTATAATCGTATTGTAGTTTTGGTTTATAAGACTTTGATTTTGCGTATATTTTTGCTGAGCTATAAGCCCAGGCAGCAAACTTACGCCAACGCCAATTAATAAACCAATTATAACAAGCACAATGGCAAGCTCAATTAAAGTAAAACCTTTTTTCATAAATAAAAAAATAGCGGCGCAAAATTTGCACCGCTAAAATCAAATTTTAATGTGGCTGCTGGTTGTAGAAGAAAACAAGCACACCACTTGTACTGGTTGTTGGTGTAGCAAAAGCTGCATTAGTACCTGTTAAAGCTGCTGATTGAGCAGTAGCATAATAGCCATCATAAGCGTTGGTTTTAGGAGTCGTACCAGTCGT
>NZ_JAGDWY010000067.1:52392-59890 GCF_023256235.1 Desulfurella sp. | reverse complement strand
TGTAGAAGTAAAGAAGAATACCTGATGAGCCAGCTGTTGGTGTAGCATACACAGCACTTGAACCCGTCAAAGCAGATGAAGTAAGTGTAACTGAACCATCAAAAGTATTGGTAGTAACAGTTGGAGAACTAGCTGATCCTTGAATTTCGGTTTGTAAAGATGTAAATGAAGGAGAACTTGTAGTGCTGATAAACCTTACACTACCAGTTGACCAGCTTGAACTATTGCCATCAATCCTGCTTTTTAAGTAATTTGCATAAGCTATAGCAGATGTAGTCCATGAATTAGATGCAGTAACACTACCACTAGCACCTGTACCGGTAACTGTCACTGGAGTAATTACAATCACAGGATATGTAGCACCACTATTGCTATCCTGTATACTTGAAAACACTATTCCAAGTTGAGTACTGCCTTTTGTAAACGGATTGTTTAAATCAAGCACACCGTCAATACCTGCGTTATACATCTCAAGAAGCGGTTCACTATCATTAGTAGTATTTCCTGTCATTGCAGGAAACTGACCTGTCCTGTCATAATAAGCCATTGCTGCAACCTGTGCTTTTTGAACAGGGTTTGTTACGAAATTTAACATCCTTGCGTTCTGGATTAAATCCTCACCTTTAAGCACTGCTGCTATAATCAAACCAATTACCACAAGCACGATTGCAAGCTCAATTAACGTAAAGCCTGCATTTTTTGACCTTTTCATATATACCTCCACATGTATTTTACTCTTATTATTATTATCGGTATATGATTTAATTTGTCAAGTTTTTTTTAAAAAAATTAAGCGGTCATCCTGAGTGAAACGAAGGATCTACTTTGAGACTCTTTCGGACGCTTTGCGTCCTCAGAATGACGAGGGGGATATCATCCCGAAGCGCAAGCGCCCAAAAATTAAAACGCTATTGAGTGCAAAGCAATGCTCAAAATATAGCTTGGAAATATTCCAAAAATAATTGTGCCAACAGCACCAATTAATATCGTAGTTTTAAGCAAACCAGAGTTAAGTATACTAAACTCACCTTCCGTATCTCCTTTCATGTACATTGTTACAACTACATTCAAATAAAAGTATGCAGAAATTGCGCTATTTATAACGCCAATAATTGCCAGCCAGTAAAGGTGAGACTGTACAGCTGCAGAAAATAGGTAGTATTTTCCAATAAAGCCCACAGTTGGTGGCACACCTGCAAGAGAAAACATAAATATTAGCATTGCAACACCAATTAGCGGATATTTGTAGGCTATACCTTTTAGGTTTGCAATCTCTGTATTTGTATCGCCTTTCTTGCTTATAAATTCGGCTACAGAAAAAGCACCCAGATTCATAAATAAATACCCAAATAAGTAAAACAATACTGCACCATATCCGAGGCTATTTGCTGCAGTAATACCTACAAGCATATAACCTGCATGAGATATGCTTGAGTAACCAAGCAGTCTTTTTAAATCTTTTTGCCAGAGTGCAACTGTATTACCAAATGTCATTGTGGCTGCAGCTATTATCCATAGCATTTGCGTCCATTCAATCTGGATTGGGTGCATACCTACAACTAAAAGCCTCATTAAAGCCAAAATTGCAGCTGCTTTTGGAGCAACTGACATAAAAGCGCTCATAGGCGTTGGTGCTCCAGCATAAACATCAGGTGTCCATGCATGAAATGGAAACGCAGCTATTTTAAACCCAAAAGCTATAAAAATCAGCATGAATGCCAGTATACCCAGAGCTTTGTAAATAGCAGCAGCTTTGGTTAAACTTGAACTTATTACATTTAAATCTACACTGCCAAACAAACCATACATTATACCAATACCAAGCACCAAAAAACCAGAAGCAAAAGAACCCAGTATAAAATACTTCATTGCTGCTTCAATGCTTTCTGACTTATTTTTCAAAAATCCCGTCAAGATATACATACCAATAGAAAGTGTCTCAACACTTATAAACATTACAATAAGATTATAGGTAGAAGCAAAAAACATCATGGCAACGCTTGAAAATAGTATAATTGAGTAGTACTCTCCGATATTTATATCTTCTCTGTCAACAAAATTGACGCTCATTGCAATAGCTAATATGCCTGCAATAATTATAACAAGGTCTATAAAAAGCGAAGCATTATCCGTTACAATCATACCAACAAAAGCACTTGTTGTACCTGAATCAAACATCATAACACTTACGATACCAGCTAGTATAAATCCCATTAAAGCAATAAATGCGTTTGCACTTTTTTCTGTTTTTGGAAGCCATAAATCAACAAGCGTTACAATAAACCCAAAAATAGTCAAAATCAACTGTGGAGCTATGGCTATTAGATCGTTTATACTGTAATATGCTAAAAAATTCATACTCTACCCCTTAAGTCCACTTTTTTTAATTATTACTTTATTATCGAAAGAAACCTTACCGTTTAAATTTGGATTTACATTTGTAATTTTAGTTTGCTCTATTAAATGGGTAACACTTGTATGCATTTTTGATAAAAATGTATTGGGATAAATACCAATCCAAAACACAAACACAACAAGCGGCACCATGTAAATCCATTCTCTTAAGTTAAAATCTGTCAGCTTTAACAACTTTGGATTTAGAGGTTTTAAAAATACCACGCGTTTAAACATTGTAAGCATATAAACAGCTGCAAATAACCCGCCAAAAGCAGCAATAATTGCAAACACTTTGTGAGACTCAAATGTACCAAATAAAACCATGAATTCGCCTATAAATCCATTGGTTCCAGGCACTGCGATGGATGAAAGCGTAAATATCATAAAAAAAACACTGAAAATTGGAACAAGAGATGCAAGTCCACCGTATTCTGAAATATTTCTTGTGTGCATCCTTTCGTATACTATACCAACAATTAAGAACAGCGCGCCAGTTGATATACCGTGATTAATCATTTGCATAATAGATCCTTCTATGCCAATTGTAGTTAGTGCAAACATACCAAGCATAGAATATCCCAGGTGCGACACAGATGAATATGCCACAAGCTTTTTAATATCTGGCTGAACCATTGCCACAAATGCGCCGTAGAAAATACCAATAAGTGAAATTATCAAAATAATATCAACAAACTGGTGAGTCATTGATGCAAACATAGGCAAATTAAACCTCAAAAAGCCGTATGTACCCATTTTCAGCAAAATACCGGCAAGTATTACAGAACCAGCCGTTGGTGCTTCCACGTGTGCCCATGGAAGCCATGTATGAAACGGCCACATTGGTACTTTGATTGCAAACGCTAAAGCAAAAGCAATAAAAAGCCAGAACTGCAAGTTTGCTGGTAGAGGTTGAGACATTAGTGTCACCATATTGAATGTGTATTCATGATAATATGCATGGTGCAAGAAATATAGTGCCATTAATGCAACAAGCATAAATACACTACCAAAAAATGTGTAAAGGAAAAATTTCATAGTAGCAAATACTCTGTTTGGACCACCCCAAATACCAATCATTAAATACATTGGGATAAGCTGAAACTCCCAAAAAATATAGAACAAAAATATATCAAGCGATACAAAAACACCAAGCATACCGGTTTGCAAAAGCAATAATACGATATTGAATTCTTTTGTTTTTTGAGTTATACCGCTCCAAGTAGAAAGTTGAGCAATAGGTGATAAAAATGTAGTCAATAACACTAAAAATAAGCTTATACCGTCAATGCCAAGATAGTAATTCATACCTAAAGAGCTAATCCATGGTACTTTTTCAACAAATTGCATCTGGTATGTTGAAGAATTAAAGTAAAAAAACAATGGTAACGATACCAAAAAATCAAGCAACAAAACTATAAATGTTACCCATCTTATTGCAGTTTCTTTTTTGCTATCAATTAATGAAACCAGTAGTGCGCCAATTACAGGCAAAAACACTATAGTTGAAAGAATTGGAAAATGCAGTTGATTCATCTTTTCACCTCACCTTATATAATCCTAACTAAATACCAGCCAGTAAGCAACATCACACCTATTGATATCCAATAAGCATAATGGCTTACAAAACCTGTCTGTAGTGTCCTAAACAGCCATCCAATTCTTTTTGATATCCATCCAAATAAATCCACACCGCCATCTATAATTTTTACATCTACA
The DNA here is from genome assembly GCF_023256235.1 of Desulfurella sp. Classification (NCBI taxonomy): domain Bacteria; kingdom Pseudomonadati; phylum Campylobacterota; class Desulfurellia; order Desulfurellales; family Desulfurellaceae; genus Desulfurella; species Desulfurella sp. The sequence goes on along the minus strand of NZ_JAGDWY010000067.1, from coordinate 55,777 downwards.
ATCTTCCATAAGAAAAACTCGGATACCCACCAAAATGGCTTTACAATAAAGAAATACACAAACTCATCTACATAGTAGGTATTAGCAAGTAATGTATAAATTGGTTTAAATGTATTTGCAATGGACTCTGCTGTAATCCATTTTTTGATGTAGATAACCCATGCTGTAAATATACCAAGCAAGCCCATACATGCAGAAAATCCCATCAAAAAAACTTCAGAGTAATGAGCTTCATTTGCCACTTCGAGTGTTGGGGCAGTGCGTGCAATAAAAGCTTCAATAGGTATTTCGCCATTAATATGCAAGCCAACCCAACCACCAATTATTGATAACACACCCAAAACCCACATAGGAATCGTCATTACTTTTGGTGCTTCATGTACATGTAATTCATGATATAAATTAGGCACTTTTTCTTCACCATAAAATACGCTAAACACAAATCTAAACATATAAAAAGCCGTCATAAATGCTGTAACTTCACCCACTATCCAAATTATTGGATGACCCATCTCAAGCGAGCCTGCTAAGATTGCATCTTTGCTAAAAAAACCTGCAAAAGGCGGTATACCAGCAATTGCCAAAGATGCAATCACCATCAAAACAGCAGTTTGGGGCATTTTCTTTCTTAGACCACCCATTAAATCAGTTGACAACAAGCCTCTCATAGAGTGCATAACTGCGCCTGCACCCAAAAATAGCAGACCTTTAAAAAACGCGTGTGTCATTAAGTGGAATATGCCAGCCCAGTATACACCAACACCAACACCAATAAACATATATCCAAGCTGAGATAGTGTTGAGTATGCCAGAATGCGCTTTATATCTTTGTGTGTAAGAGCCATAGTTGCAGCATAGAAGGCTGTAAATGCACCAACTGAGGCTACCACTTCCATTGCAATAGGACTCATATCATATATTGCATTTGATCTTGCAACCATATAAACGCCTGCTGTAACCATTGTTGCTGCATGTATTAAACTTGAAACAGGTGTTGGACCTTCCATAGCGTCAGTTAGCCATATGTATAATGGAAACTGAGCCGATTTGCCCATTGCTCCCAAAAATAATGCAAGACCAATGATTGTTGCAGTTTCTGGTGTCAGGATTTGATGAACAAATGGAAATACATCTGCATAAGTCACAGAATGAAAATTAAACAGAATAAACAATACGCCAATGATAAAGCCAGCATCACCTATTCTATTTACTACAAAAGCTTTTTCGCCAGCGTCTGAAGCTGTCTTTTTATCGTACCAAAAGCCAATTAGCAAATAAGAGCATAAGCCTACGCCTTCCCAACCAACAAACATTAGTAAATAGCTATCACCTAAAATTAAAAGAAGCATTGAAAAAACAAACAAATTTAGGTAGGTAAAATACCTTGCGTATCCAGGATCGCCCTTCATGTATCCATTTGAATAAATATGTATCATCCAGGAAACAAATGTCACAACAAAAAGCATAACAGCAGATAAAGAGTCTATCCTTAAGCCAAATGGAACACTAAACTTGCCAAGAGGCATCCATGTAAAGTATACAAAATCGTAAATATTACCCAAAATTACCTGCCATATTGGGTAAACCGCACTTAAAAAGCTCAAACCCAAAGCACTTGCCGCAATTACGCCAGCATAATTTTTAGTCCATTTGCCAAATAGACCATTGATTAAAAAACCAATTAGAGGCCAGATAATAATTAACAATACCAATGTTTTCATATCTTTCCCCTTTTACTTTCTAAGTGTAGTATAATCATTTATATCTACACTTTTCTTATTTTTGTACATCATAGCAGCTATGGCCAAACCCACAGCAGTTTCACTTGCTGCAACTGCTGCAACAAACAAAAACATAACCTGCCCCGAAATATTACCAGTAAAATATGACATTACAATAAGAGCCATACCGGCACCGTTAATCATTAATTCTAAAGACATCAGTACAATTAAAAAATTTCTTCTTATCATTGCCCCTGTCGCCCCTATTGCAAAAAGCAATACACTAACAAACATATACGCAGCTAACATTTTGCCTCCTAAAGATCCTTCTTTGTAAGCGCAACTGCGCCAAACAACGCAATTAAAAGCACAATTGCAGTTATCTCAAAAGGCAACAAATATGATTTAAAAAGCACATCACCAATAGCTTTAACATTACTACCTGCAATTGATAGATTTTTACCCATCTGTGCTGTATTTATTTTAAGCTTTGCTGCTATAACAATAAAATCCAATAGTATACCAATACCAAACAATGCGCCAAAATACGCTTGGTTGTTAAATCTTTTTAAGCTTGCAATGGTTAACCTGTCCATTGTATACATTGCTATTACTATCATTACAGTAATAGCACCAGCATAAACTATTAATTGAAGCATTGCGATAAATACTGCATCAAGCATAACAAAAAGTCCAGCAGAGCCAATAAATGATAATACCATCCACATTGCTGCTCTAAATGGATTTTTTGTTACAATTATACCAAAACCACCACCAACTGCCATTAATGCTAAAATTGCGAAAACTACTATTTCCACACTCATAGCTCACCTTCTTTATTTTGCAATTTATTGTTATATTCTATCCCAACTTTGATCAAGTCTTCTTTGGTAAAAACAAATTTTTCCCTGTCGTATCCTGCAAGTTCGTATTTATCGCTCATAGATATTGCAAGTTCTGGACAAACCTCAACGCAAAGACCACAAAAACAGCATCTACCTAGATCTATATTGTAAATTGCCGGGCTTTTTGTATGATCTTCGTTTTCTGTAGGTATTATTTCTATGCATTTTGACGGACATACTTCCTCGCAAAGTCCACAATCAATACACTTAATCTTTTGACTTTCTTCGTGCAAATTAAGAGCATGTAGCCATCTGCCACGTTCTGGCACATTGAGCCTTTGAGTTGGGTACTGGCAAGTTACTGCATGCGTAAATAGATATTTTAATGTAACACTTAAACCTTTTCGTAAATCTTTAAATAACATACCAACCTCCTTAAATTATAGGCATATGCACTATCAGTGCAAAGCCTGTCCATAGTATATTTAGTACTAGAAGAGGCAGTAGTTTTTTCCAGGCTATATCCATTAACTGATCATACCTATATCTAGGAAATGTTCCCCAAAACCATGTAAACATAAATATAAATAACAGTACTTTAAGCCAATACCATACAAATCCAGGCAGTATTGCAGGACCGCTCCATCCACCCAAAAATACTATTGCTGCCAGAGCTGATACTACAAATATAGTTACATATTGACCAAAAAAGAACATAGCCATTTTAAGTCCTGTAAATTCTGTATTAAAACCTGCTACAAGTTCATTTTCGGCTTCTGGTAAATCAAAAGGTACCCTTGAAGCAGATGCTACCATTGC